>NZ_JAFOIN010000067.1:0-14697 GCF_017421385.1 Ruthenibacterium sp.
CGCCAAGCTGCCTACGAACAGGGCCTGCGGCCCCGTTCGCCGCGCACGGCGCGGGGTTATTTTAAATGAAAAAGGGGTTCTCCACCCCTTTTTCAAGCTTTTTCCCCGGACGTTTCTTTTACCTTTCTGGCTTTTTCAACAGGCTGGGACGCGCCCCGGAACATTTTGTCCCGGGGCGCGTTTTTCATGCGGTGTCACAGCTGTTTTTTGATGCGCTCCAGCGCGTTTTTTTCCAGACGGCTCACCTGCGCCTGGCTGATACCGATCTCCCCCGCAACCTCTACCTGCGTTTTACCGGCCAAGTAGCGCAGGGACATGATTTTTTTCTCCCGGTCCGACAGCTTGCTGACGGTGTCGCGGAACTGGATAGAGGAAATCCAATTTTCCTCACAGCCTGTCTCGCCCACCTGATCCATCACATAGATGGTGTCGCCGCCGTCGCTGTATACAGGCTCATACAGGGAAACCGGCTCCACCACACTCTCCAGCGCCAGCGTAACAGTCGCCTGCGGCAGGCCCACCGCCTCGGATATCTCCCGCACGTTGGGCTCCCGCCCCAGCTTCTTTTGCAGCAGCTCCCGTGCCTGCATGGCCTTGTACGCCACATCCCGCACCGAACGGCTGACGCGCATGGCGTTGTTGTCCCGCAGAAAACGGCGTATCTCGCCGATGATCATGGGCTGGCCGTAGGTGGAAAAGCGAAGGCCCAGCCCTGGGTTGAAATTGTCGATGGCCTTGATGAGTCCGATGCAGCCCACCTGAAACAGATCGTCCAGATTCTCCCCCCGGCCTGTGAATTTCTGCACAACGCTCAGCACCAGCCGCAGATTCCCGTTGATCATCTTCTGGCGGGCTTCCTTGTCGCCCGCCTGCGCTTTGACGATGAGTTCCATTTTCTCCTTTTCCTTCAGAACCGGCAGCTTTGCGGTATTCACGCCGCAGATCTCCACCTTGTGATAATACAAAGTATCCTCTCCTCCAAGCAAAACGTCTTGCCCGGAGTATTGGCCCTGCGGCGGCGTACAATCCAAACGGCGGGCTGGGAAAATTACCCGGCCCGCCGTTTTACGTTTGTTCTGTTCAGGAAATGCGTTCCAAATCGCCTTTCAGCCGTTTGATGATGCGCTTTTCCAGCCTTGAAATGTAGCTTTGGGAAATGCCGATCATATCCGCCACTTCCTTCTGCGTATGCTCCGCCCCGCCCGAAAGGCCGAAGCGCAGCTCCATGATCTGCCTCTCCCGTGCGGAAAGGCGGCCCACCGCCTCCAGCAGCATATTTTTTTCCGCCGCCTGCTCCAAATCGGCTCCCACCTGGTTCCCATCTGTCCCCAGAACATCCGAAAGCAGCAGCTCGTTGCCGTCGCAGTCGGTGTTCAGGGGTTCGTCGATGCTGCTCTCCTGCCGCTTGTTGCTGCTCTTGCGCAGGTACATCAGGATCTCGTTTTCGATACACCGGCTGGCATAAGTGGCCAGCTTGATGTTTTTCGACGGGACGAAGGTATTCACCGCCTTGATGAGCCCGATGGTACCGATGGAAATCATGTCCTCCACAGAGGCCGTTTTGCTCTCGAATTTTTTTGCGATGTAGACCACCAGCCGCAAATTGTGAACGATAAGCACATCGCGGCAGTCGGGGTTTCCGGCCTCCAGGCCGGCAAAAACGACCTTTTCCTCTTCTTTGCTCAGCGGCGGAGGCAGCGTTTCCGGCCCGTTGATATAATAAGCGTAGTCCGGCAGGCGGATGCAGATGATGAATTTCCTGCACAGGGCCGCCAGCCCCGTGCGCAGTGATGCAAGCAGTGGCATTTTTCTTCTCCTTTGTATGGTCTGCAGGCGGCGCGGCGCCCTGTGCGGCCGGAAGCTGCGTCTTTGTTCGCCCGGCGGCTGCGTCAGGCTCCGCAAACCCCTCCCTCCGCGGGTACGATGGCGCAGAAGCCGCCGTCCGCCAGAGGCTCCGGCGTGAACACCGCACACACGCCCGTATAGCGGCGGGGCGCGCCGTCTGCCTCCAACACCAGTTCACGTACGCGCACCGCAGGCAGGGCACGGGTGCCCGCCGCCGTTTTAGTGGGGATGAGCCGCAGCGGCATGCCTCCCGTCTCCATGGCGCCGTCGTCGAAATAAAGCGCCAGCGCCCGCAGCAGCCCAGGCGGCAGCGCGCCGCGCACCGCGGGAAAGCTGAGCAGAAACGCGGGCGTTCCCGTGATGGGGTCGCGGACCGAAAACCCCGTGTCCACCAGCGCCAGCCCCCGCACGCAGCCATCCTCGAACCGGGCGGTGAACGGTATGGTCCGCACCTGCTGCGGCCGGCCGAATGCCCATGCGCAAAGCTGTACGGCCAGATATACGCCGGCAATGCACCCGATAAGCAGCAAAGGGGAAACATTGAAATACACCGACAGGTTATTGGTGCTGACATTCTGCGCCGCACCATAGTATGTAGCCGCAAATACCGCGCCTGAAAGCGCAATGTTCAGAAACACATACCAGAAGCAGCATTTCATGAAGCCGCGCACATTGTGCACCGGGAAGCTGGCGAATACGATGAGCACCGCGCTGCCGATTTTTGCCCCCCACATGAGCCATTGCGGCAGAGGAGGCAAAAGCAGCAGCAGCGAAGAAAGGCCCGCGGCGGCCGCCCCCAGAAAGATGCGCCAATCGGCGGCGATGCGCCCGGCCAGCAGCGCCGCGCCCCGCAGCAGAAAATATCCGATGAGGGCATTGACAAAAAACAGAATATCCACATAGATCACACCGCGCATGCCGCCGCCCCCTCTTCTCCGAGTGTAGTACACCCGGAGCGAAAAACATGTCAAACCAAAGGGGCGCGCGTCGCAGGTTTTGTATGCGGGCTTGTAGCATGGGCCGTTTCTGCCTCGTAATGATAAGCAAAGGACATTTTTCACGTTCCAAATACAGCGCGGCGCGCCGCGCGGAAAAAGGAAGCATACGACCATGAAGCAAAACCGCAAACGCTCTGAACGCCGCCCTGTGGAGCGGCTTTACCCCACACCGGAAACAGGGCTTACAGAGGAACAGGCGGCCCAGCGCCGGGCCGCCGGATGGAACAACGCCGCGCAGCACAGCCTCTCCAAAACAGAATGGCAGATCGTGCGGGACAACGTATTTACCTTTTTCAATTTTGTGTTCGTGGCGCTGGCCGCCTGCCTGTTCGCTGTTGGCGCATACCGCGACATGATGTTTTTGGGCATTGTGGCCGCCAATGTGTTCATCGGCATTGTGCAGGAGCTGCGCGTCAAACGCACGCTGGACAAGGTGACACTGCTCTCGGGCAGCACGGCTTGTGTGGTCCGCGGCGGCCGAACGCGCACCGTCCCCACAGACGAGCTGGTACTGGACGACATTGTGCTGCTGCGCCCGGGCAGCCAGGTGTGCGCGGACGCCGTTGTTGCGGACGGGACGCTGGAGGTAAACGAAGCGCTGCTGACAGGCGAGGCAGAGCTTGTGCAAAAACGCCCCGGGGACACGCTGCTCTCGGGCAGTTTTGTGGTGACCGGCGCGTGCGCGGCACGGCTGGATAAGGTCGGCACCGACTGTTATGCCGCGCGCATCACCGGCGAGGCCCGGCGCCGCAAACGTCACCGCTCGGAGATGATGCGCGCATTGGACAG
The DNA here is from genome assembly GCF_017421385.1 of Ruthenibacterium sp. Lineage (NCBI taxonomy): Bacteria > Bacillati > Bacillota > Clostridia > Eubacteriales > Oscillospiraceae > Ruthenibacterium > Ruthenibacterium sp. Next base: position 3,633 of record NZ_JAFOIN010000067.1, read on the forward strand.
GCTGCTGCGTTTCATCAGCATTGCCATCATCCCCGTATTCGTCATCATGTTTGCAAAGCAGTATTTCTTTCTTCACACAGGGCTGGAGTACGCCATGAGTTCCACCGTGGCCGCCATCATCGGCATGATCCCCGAGGGGCTTTACCTTCTGGTGAGCGTAGCGCTGGCCGTGAGCGTCATCAGCCTGGCGCGCAGCAAAACGCTGGTTCACGAGCTTTCCTGCATCGAGAATCTGGCCCGGGTGGACACGCTGTGTCTGGACAAAACAGGCACCATCACCGAGGGCTGCATGGAAGTGCTGGAAACCATCCCCGTACCGGGCATGGAGGGCGGCGCACTGGCAGAGCTGCTGGGCAGCTTTACCGCCGCCTCGGGCGAGGACAACGCCACGGCGCAGGCTCTGCGGGCACGCTTCGGCGCTTTGGGCGGCGGCTGGCAGCCCAAAGCCGCCGTCCCCTTCAGCTCCGAGCGCAAGTGGGGTGCTCTGGTGCTGAAAGACGGAGACGAATACATCCTAGGCGCACCGGAGATCGTGCTGGGCGGCGGGTATGCCGCCTTCCGGGGTACGGTAGAGCCGCAGCTGGCGGCAGGACGGCGCGTGCTGGTGCTGGCGCGCGGACACGGCGTGCTGGAGGGCGGTACGCTGCAGCACGATCCGCAGGCGCTGGGCTTTGTGGTGCTTTCGGATAAAATCCGTGCGGATGCACCTGCAACACTGGCCTATTTCAAGGCACAGGGCGTGGATGTAAAGGTCATCTCCGGCGATAACGCGGTATCCGCGGCGGAAGTTGCGCGCCGGGCGGGCGTGGAGGGCGCGGAACATTATCTGGATATGTCCCGCGTACCTGAAGACGCGGACCTTCGCGGCGCGGCGCAGGCGCATGCCGTGTTCGGCCGTGTGACGCCGCAGCAAAAGCGCGCGCTCATCTGCGCGCTGAAGGACACGGGCCGCACCGTGGCCATGATCGGCGACGGGGTAAACGACGTGCTGGCTTTAAAAGATGCGGATTGCAGCATCGCCATGGCGGCAGGCAGCGAGGCTGCGCAGCATGTGGCCCAGCTGGTGCTGCTGAGCTCCAATTTTTCTGCCATGCCGCAGATCGTCAAAGAGGGGCGGCGTGTCATCAACAATATAGAACGTTCGGCCACACTGTTCCTTGTAAAAAACATCTTCTCATTCGTTGTTTCGTTGGTTCTTCTGTTTGCGGCCATGCCCTATCCGCTGGTGCCCGCGCAGATCAGTCTGCTCAGCGGGCTGCTTATCGGCGTTCCTTCGTTCCTGCTGACATTCGAGCCATCCTATGGGCGTGTACGCGGCAGCTTTATGCGCAGCGTGCTGCTGAACGCACTGCCCGGCGGGCTGGTCAATGTGGTGAACCTGCTGGCTGTGATGTGGATCGGCTCCGGGATGGGCCTTCCCATGGAGCAGATTTCCACTGTGTGCACACTGCTGGCAGGCACGGCAGGATTTATGGTGCTGCTGTTTTTGTGCTGGCCTCTGTCCAGATGGCGCTTTGCCATCGTGGCCGCCATGGGCGTGGGCTTCATCGGTGCATGCGTCCTGCTGGGGCCGCTGTTCGGCCTTTCCCCTCTTTCAGGGCGTGCGTGGACGCTGCTGGGCGTATTTGCCGCCGCCACTCCCGCGCTGATGTGCCTGTTCGTGTTCCTTGTGAGCCGCGTCAAGCAGAGACTGCGCCGTTCCCAGCGCGCCAAGCATGCCGCCGGGCTGTCTGCCACACTTTCCTGAAGCACATTTTTCTTTATTTCACAGCGCGCTCCGCCTTCCGAAACATATGCCGGAGGTTGGAGTGCGTTTTCTCTGCCCCGCACCGTCCGCAGCTTGAATTCAATTCAAAAAAACCGCATCTGCGTTCAACATCAGCTCCATTGTATACGCGGCGCTCGTATGTTACGATGGAACCGGGCCCAAAAGAAACGAAAGGAATTTGCCGAAATGGAAATGCCAACCGGAAAAACCATCCAAACACTGCGCAGACAAAAGGGACTGACGCAGGAACAGCTTGCCGAGGCCGTGGGCGTTACCGCCGCGGCGGTGTCCAAATGGGAGACGGCCAGTGCCTACCCGGATATTCTGCTGCTGTGCCCTCTGGCGCGGGCGTTGGGCACCACACCCGACACACTGCTGGATTTTCGGCCTCTTCTTTCCGAGGAAGAACTGAAAGCCATCTGGGAAAAAGGACGCGTCCTGTTTGAAAGCGGCCGCGCCGAAGAAGCCTACGCCTATTGTGAAGATATTCTGCTTTCCCATCCAGGCGACACCGCGCTCAAATTCCGCATCGCATCGCTGTATATGCGCTATATGGCGGCCCTGAAAGACGAAGCGTTCGTACAAAAGCAATTGGAACGCTCCATCCGCCTGTTTGAGGACAGCACGCACAGCACGGACACCGAGACCCGTGAGGCCGCATTCTACACGCTGTCCGGCCTGTATATGATGAATGGAGAAGCCGGTCGTGCGCTGGACGCCGTAGAAAAACTCCCTCAGCCCGATTACGACGCCCGCATGCTGAAAGCATCCATCCTGAGACAGACGGGACAAGCGGAGGAAGCGGAAAAGCTGCACCAAACCTGCCTTTGGGGATATGTGCGGGACGCGGGACTGTGCTTATACAGCCTGTCCGCCGAGGCACGTGCGCGCGGGGATACGGAGAAGGCCCTCGCACTGTTGGACGCAGCCTGCCGTCTGGACGTTTTGTTTCATGGTGAAAACGCGCCCGGCATGCACGGAAACTATGAGCTGGCACGCGCCGAATTGCTGGCTCTGGCGGGCAAGACGCCGGCTGCGCTGGACGCCGCCGAAGCCTACGCGGAAAGCGCTGTTACGGGCTGCCGCGCGCAGGAATATTCGCCGCTGTTTTTCGACCGGCTCTCCTCCTCCGGCATCATGGATGTATCGGATGATTTTCTGCGTGAAAACGCGCTGTTCGTACTGGAGAGCTCTGAACCGCTGCACGCACTGAAGCAGGAGCCGCGCTATGCCGCGCTGCTGGAGCGGTTGAAAGCGGCGACGGGCACGAAGCCGGATGACGCCGGCCGCAAGGCGAATTAGGCAGCCGGCAAATGACAGAATCACGCCCAAAGCATGGTTTCCGAAGACGCGGCGCATCCTGCCGGAATGGACAGTGCGTAAAAGATTTATAAAAAAACTCCCGGCAACCCTGAAAGTTTGTTGTTGATTAGCCATGCAGTTATGCTACAATATGGATAATCAATAAATTTAAGGCAACACCGCACAATTCTAAGAGTCGAATCGCGCCGGCAGATTTTTTGGCAGGTTAAACAAAAAGCGCAGCGAATACTTTGTGTATTCGCGGGCATTTTTGTGACAGTTGCCGGAAAATCTGCAAGCGAGGCGGCGCTTAAGGCATCAGCCGTGAATTGTGCGGTGTTGCCTTAAATCTGATGAGAAGGCGCACTCTACGGAAGGAGCGATATTCTATGCTGTCAGAAAGGTTTGATAATCTTCTTATTAGAATAGGGAACCCAACGCTGGAGCATCCCGTGTTTTATAAATGCCCCGTTGCCATTCGCTTTGAAATAGGAGGTGAAACACCTGTATATTCAGACGCTTCACTTCTTCGTGATACGGTTGTAAATCCCCAATATATCGGTGCGTCACTACAACGGGCAAAAGCTATATATAGCTCCCTTCCACAACCTCCGAACTTGTTACGGATAGATACCCATCCCAACGAAAATGGGCCGGGGTATGGAAACGGATTGGATTTGAGTGTGCTTCAGAATCTGGTTTTTTTGCCCCACGAACAAAGGGAGCAACAGATAAATGACGGAGACGAACAGTATATGGTATTGCAGCTCTATTGGGATCTGTGTAAGATTGATTTTTCGCCAGAGCTGCTGCTAAGAGAAATCATTAAAGCCGACCTGGGCGGTATTTCATCCTTGGTTTCAAGCGTTTATTTTGCAAATACAGAAGAAGTGTATTTGTATCATATTTACGATGATAGGGGCGCAGATTTAGTTGCAGAACGCAAAGAAACACTGTGGCCTATTTATCATAATTTTAACCAATGGATTTTAGATTGCGATAGAAAGGAAATCGATAAGCTATTTGCAACGTAAGAATATTCTTTTTCGCATGAAATCCCAGTTTATCGGCAGCATATAAAGCTCCGACAGAATCATACCTTTAGCCTCTCATTCAGCGTCCAAGGGCAGGAGAACGATTCTGTCATGGCGTCCAATTTGCTTCATGCTCTTGTCGGGGCGTGCCTGCCCCGGACCCGGCATATACAAAAGGCCGTGTATCCAATGCGATACACGGCCTTTTGCTGTTTTACGCGCTCCCCGGAACCGGAGCTTTTCTGTTTTTCGCGGCGCGAATCCCCCGTCAGGCGGCAGGCTTCCCCGTGCCGTCCCCTATTTCAGCTCTACTACCGTAACGCCCGCTTCGCCCTCGCCGTAAACGCCAAGGCGGAAGCTGCGCACATTTTTATGACGGCGCAGATGCTCATGAATGCCTTTGCGCAGCGCGCCCGTCCCTTTGCCGTGAATGAGGTACAACGTCGTTTGTCCGTTCATCACGCCGTTGTCGATAAATTTGTCCGCCTCATGCAGAGCTTCTTCTACCGTCATGCCGATCAGGTTGATTTCCATGCTGGGCGTACGTGTTACCTTATCCCCGCTTGACGCGGAGGCCGGCGCACGGCGCGGCTGATACTTTTTCTGCGGCGCGGGCTGCTGCTTGTGCGGCGCGCACAGGCCGTTGAGCGGCACTTTTGTCTTGATAATGCCCGCGCGCACCTCCACCATGCCGTCACGATCCGGCAGAGCCGTCACGATACCGGGCTTATCCAGCTCGGCGATCAGCACCTCCTGCCCCAGTTTTACGCTGTCCAGCGGCTTGAAAGTACGCTGAGGCGCATGCACCACGTCCGTTTTGCCGAACAGCTTTTCCGTTTCCTTTTTCGCGATCTCCCGCGCACGGGCCGCGCGTTGGGACGCGCTGAGCTGCTTGTCTTTTTCCAGCTTGCGCAGCTCATCCATCAGGCCGTAGGCTGTGTTCTGCACGTCCTGCACCATGCCGTGGGCCTTCTCCCGCGCAGCGGCCAGTTCTTCCTCGCCTTGCCGGATAAGCGCAGCACGTTTTTCCTCGGCCTGCTCCAGTGCATGAGAGGCCGTGTGCTTCAGGCGCTCCACCTCGTCCTGCTGCGCCTTCAGCTCCACCTTCAGATCCTCAAGCTGGTTGAGGATATTGTCAAACTGCTGGTCCTCGTTGGACAGATGCTCCCGGGCGTTCTCGATGATCTCCGGCGCAAGGCCAAGCTTCTGGCTGATGAGGAACGCGTTGGATTTTCCCGGCACGCCCACGGAAAGGCGGTAGGTTGGGCGCAGCGTTTCCACATTGAATTCGCAGGAGGCGTTTTGCACGCCCGGCGTATCCAGCGCAAAAATTTTCAGCTCTGAATAGTGCGTGGTGGCCATGATTTTCGCTCCAAGACCGCGCAGCGCCTCGATGACGGATACCGCCAGCGCCGCGCCTTCAGCCGGGTCGGTCCCCGCGCCCAGCTCGTCCATAAGCACCAGCGTCTGAGGCCCCGCCAGTTTCAGGATTCCTGTGATGTTTTTGATGTGCCCTGAAAATGTGGACAAACTCTGTTCGATGCTCTGCTCGTCACCGATGTCCACCAGTATCTCGCCGAACACACAGACAGAGCTGCTTTCGTGTGCCGGGATCAGATAGCCGTGCTGCGCCATCGCGCACAAAAGGCCGGCCGTTTTGAGCGTAACCGTCTTGCCGCCCGTGTTGGGGCCGGTGATGACCAGCGTGTCGTAAGCGCCGCCCAATGCGATGTCCACCGGAACGACCACGGCCGGATCGATGAGCGGGTGGCGCGCACGCACAAGACTGAACGCATGGTCGTCGTTCACCTGCGGTTTCATGGCCTTTTGGTCCAGCGCCAGTCTGGCCTTGGCCAGCAGCACATCCAACTCCAGCATCGCTTCGTAGCCGAACGTAAACATCGGCTCCAGTGCCGCAGTCTGAGCGGAAAATGCTGCCAAAATGCGTTCGATCTCAGCCTGTTCCAAATTGCGCAGCTGCAGGATCTTGGCATTGGCCTCCACCACGGCCGTAGGCTCCACAAACAACGTGGAACCGCTGGAAGAAACGTCGTGGATGACGCCGCCCACCTCGCCGCGGTGCTCCGCTTTCACGGGCACGACAAAGCGCCCGTTGCGCAGCGAAACCACGGCGTCCTGCAAATATCTTGACGCCGACTGTGATTTTGTAATGGCGTCCAGCTTATCGCGGATGGAATTTTCCGCCGCGTGGATCTTGCGGCGGATATCATACAGCGTGTCGCTGGCCGTGTCGGCCATTTCATTTTCGGACAAAATCGAATCCTTTATCGTCTTTTCCAGCGTCGGCTGGGGCGTCATGGCATAGAACAAATCGTCTACCGGCAGCACGTCGTGCTCCGTCAGGCCGTACCATTTCACCAGCTCACGGAAGTTGCGCAGTGTGTCCGCCACCGTAAGCAGCTCCGCCATGGAGAGCACGCCGCCCTTTTCCGCTCTCTGCACGATACCCCGCACATTCTCCACCGAGGAAAAACGGGGCGAACCGTTTTTGATCAGCAGCGTCGTCATGGCGTCTGTCTGCTCCAGCGCCGCACGCACCTCGTCAGGCGTTTCCCATGCGGGCTGCCCCAACAGCATGCCCCGTGCCTCCGGACAGACGATGCCGTCGGCCGCGCGCGCGCGTATCTTGTCGAATTCCAGTGCCTCTAAGTATTTTTCGTCCATATTCTCCTCTTGGTTCCTTTCCCGGCGGTCGTGCCGCCGGAGCATCCGAAACGTTCCCGTGCCGCGGCTGCAAAGCCGCTTCGGGAGCACCCCGCTGTTGCGCCCGCCGCATCGGACCGCAAAGGCGTTACGCGGAGCCGGGCGTGCCAACTCTAAACAAATATTGCGGCGCAGACAAGCCTTGCCCGCGCCGGGTGACGGTCTACCTATGTATGCCGCACGCACGCTTTAATCCAGAACGGTATTTAAAAAATCCAGCGAACGCAGCGGCCTGTCCACACAATAAAGCGCCCACCGCCCCGTCACCGCGCCCAGCAGCTGCGTGCTGTGCTCCGCCAATGAAAAAGAAAACAGCTTGTCATCCCCGCTGAACACGATGTGCCGCATGGCCGCCAGCGCCGCCGGGTCCAAATTGCATTCCAGCTCGCGCTTCGCGGCGCATTCGCCGCAGTACAGGCGGCCCTTCCGTGCATCGAAGCAGAACGCGCCGCCCTCGTATTTCACACAATCCGCGCAGGCCACCAGGTCCGGCATAAAGCCCGCCAGCGTCATGGCGCGCAGCTCGTACACGGCCTTTACCAAACGCGGAGCGCGCCTTCCTTCACTCAGCAGGTAAAGGCTGTTGAGCAGAAGCCGCAGCTGCGCCTCGGCCTCCTGCCCCGTGGGCGAGAGCGTGGACGCAAGCTCTGCGAAATACATGGCGAGCGCCATATGCTCCACGCTTTCGTGGATGCCCCAGAACACCTGGCGTACCTCCGCCTCGTCCACAACAAACATGGTTTTGCCCTCGAACAGCGTGAATTCACTGTAGCAAAACAGCCCCGTACCGCTGAACAGCCTGCTTTTCAGGCGCAGTGCCCCCTTTGCCATGGCACTGACAAGGCCATCCGGCGTCAGCAGCAGCAAAGCGCGGTCAGCTTCGCCCGTCTTTGTCGCCCGCAGCACCAGGCCCATTGTCGTCGTCCGCATTTTGTGTCTCCTCCTGCGTGCCGTGCTGCTTAAAGGCAAGATAGTCCTCTACCTGGCCCGTACTTTCAAACAGTTTCCAGTAGTTGCTTGTTTCCATGGTGAACACCTCCGCTAACAGGTACTATTCACCATTGTAGCGTGCATATAAGCGGAAATGTTGTCCAAAAACAGGGAACGCGGCGGATTTATTTCTCCTGCCCGGCCCTGCGCTTATTTTTGAAAGCCGAAATTGTTTAACAGAAAATCGTTGTCGCGCCAGTCGTCCTTGATCTTTACCCAGCACTGCAGGTTCACCCGTGCGCCCAGAAACTCCTCGCACTCCACACGCGCCTCGGACGCGATTTTCTTGAGCATCTGCCCGCCCTTACCGATGATCATACCCTTATGGCTCTTTTTTTCGCAGTAGATGTTTACGTCGATGTCGATGATATCCTTGTCTCCGCGTTCCTTGAAGCGTTCCACGGTCACAGCCGTGCCGTGGGGAATCTCGTCCCGCAGGTTCAGCAGCATCTTTTCCCGCAGCACCTCCGCCACGAGAGCCTTTTCCGGCATGTCGGTGTAGGCGTCGTCCGGGAAATAGTGAGGGCTTTCCACCGCGAAAGGCAGCAGTGCGTCCAGCAGTTCCGTACAGCCCCTGTCCTCCGACACGCACAGCGGCAGCACGCCCCGGAACACGTCCAGCTCTTCCAGAAACTGCATGCGCACGGCAAGGTCTGTTTCTTTTTTCAGCGTATCCGTCTTGTTCACCGCCGCCAGCGCAGGCACTTTTTTCACGCGGATGTCCTCCACCAGCGCCTGCTCGGCTTCCGTCAGCTCGCCGTACGGTTCAAACAGCATTACCACCGCGTCCACCTCGGCCACGGAATCCGCCGTTGCTTTTGCCATGCGCTCGCCCAGCCTGGTGCGTGGGCGGTGGATGCCCGGCGTGTCCAGAAATACATACTGCACCGCACCGCGCGTCAATATACCCGTGATGCGCGTTCGTGTCGTCTGGGGTTTTGCGGTGACGATGGCCACCTTTTCCCCCACCATTCTGTTCAAAAGAGACGATTTCCCCACATTGGGGCGGCCCACAATGGCCACGAAGATCGATTTTGTCTGTTCCTGCTGCAATTATTTGCCTTCCTTCCGTTTTCCAAAAATGAACTGCCACGCCACGGCAAGAGACGCGGCCAGCAGCACCGCCAGCAGCGGCCTTGCCGCAAAGAAAGCGAACATGCGCCGGAACGCCGCGATATCCCAGAACAGGACAGCGCCGCACACCGCGCACCCGACGCTGAATACCAGCACCGCGCCCGCGGCCATGTCTTTCACCACGCCCGCAGTCATGTACCGGTCCGGCGCGGGGCGCTCCACCGTGCGCTCCAGGCTGGAGTTGACAAGCTCCAGCGCCAAAACCCCGCATACCATAAGCGTGATAAGGATGTATTCTGTTTTACCAAAGCCGTAAAACAGCGAAAAAAGATAAACGTAAAACGCGGCGCACAGGTGAAACCGCATATTGCGCTCCTCGCGCACCGCGGTGCGGATGCCCTGGGCGGCGTACAGAAAGCTGTCCACGAAGCGCGGCTTCATCTCAGTCCACCTGGCTGTACGAAACCGTGCGCGGCAGGCCCAACTGGATGAGCGCCGCCTCCTCCTTTTCGCGCATACGCACGGCCTCCAGGCCGCCTGCTTCGTGGTCGTAACCCAACAGGTGGAACATGGAATGCACCGTCAGGAACGCGACCTCCCGCTGGAGGGAATGGCCGTATATATTGGCCTGCTCCATGGCCCGTTCCATCGAGATGACGATATCCCCCAGCATCGCGGCGCCCGTCTCCTGATTGATGTCGTACTTGCCGTCCTGCCCCAACGGAAAACTGAGCACATCGGTGGCCTGGTCCTTATCCCGGTACTGCTTGTTCAGCTGCTGGATCTCGGCGTTGTCCACAAAAGTGACGCTGATCTCGGCAGGGCCCTCGAAATGCTCAGCCTCCAGCACCGCGTGGCACGAGCGGCGGATGAGGATGCGCAGCCCGGACGGCACCTTCACCGTGTTCTGCTTGTTGGTGATATATACTTTATGAGACATCAAAAACACATCCTTTACTTTCTGTTTCTCGCAGCCTGCGCTTTGTCGTAGGCGCGTATGATCTCCTGCACCAGCCTGTGGCGCACAACGTCCTTTTCGGAAAAATGGATCATGGCGATGCCCTCAACGTTTTTCAGAACGCCCAGCGCGTCCACAAGGCCGGAGCGTGCCTTATCCGGCAAGTCGATCTGCGTAATGTCGCCCGTCACCACGACCTTGGAGCCGGCGCCCATGCGTGTGAGGAACATTTTCATCTGTTCGGGACTGGTATTCTGCGCTTCGTCAAGGATGATGAAGGCATCATCCAGCGTACGCCCGCGCATATAGGCCAGCGGAGCCACCTCGATGAGCTGCTTTTCCAGCAGCTTCTGATAATTTTCTGCGCCCAGCATATCGAACAGAGCGTCATACAGCGGGCGCAGGTACGGGTCCACCTTATTCTGCAGGTCTCCGGGCAAAAAGCCCAGCTTCTCACCGGCTTCCACAGCGGGCCGCGTGAGAATGATGCGGCTCACCTCCCGTGCCTTGAAGGCCTTCACGGCCATGGCTACGGCCAGATACGTCTTGCCCGTGCCTGCCGGCCCCACGCCGAAGGTCACGGCATTTTTGACAATGGCGCCGATATACGCTTTCTGGCCCAACGTCTTTGGCCGCACCGGACGGCCCTTGGCTGTGATGGCAATAAAATCTCCTGTCAGGTCCTTCACGCGCGCTTCATCCCCGCTGCCGGCCAGCGAGATGCAGTAACGCACCGTCTGTTCTTCCAGCGGCGTACCGCCTGCCCGCAGCATCAGCATGGCGTCCAACGCCCTGCGGGCACGCTCCACATCCTCTTCTCCGCCTGTCAGCTTCACCTCGGTGCCGCGGCATATGGCCGTTACGCCAAAGGCCTGCTCCAACAGACGGATGTTCTCATCGCAATTTCCAAAAATGGCAAGTGCCGTATCCACTGAATCCACTTCAAGCACCGTTTCCGCCATTCCAACACCTCTTATTTTTTATTGTACGCTGCAAGTTTTTGCAGCATATTTCAGCATTCCCCAAACCGCATGCCCGCAAACGCCTTTGCGCGTTTCAACAGGCGCAAAGCCTCATGCGCGCCAGCGCATCCGGGCATGTCTGCACATGCCCGCGACCGCGCAGCGGTGGCTTTGAGACTATTATAACGCGACGCCGCAAAGCGGCTGCAACAAAACAACGCCATGCCGTTGTTTTGCGCGTTTCAACAGCCAC
>NZ_JAFOIN010000068.1:0-13632 GCF_017421385.1 Ruthenibacterium sp.
GCGGCGCGGCGGGCGCGGGAGGGACGCGGCGGACGCACGGGGCCGCCCTGCTGCACATAGCTCTCCGGCAAGCGGATGTTGCGTTCTTTTTCACGGTCGCGCATGCGGCTCCCTCCTTTCCCCCTGTGTGCCGATTAGACGTTATTGTTTCCGCTTTTGTTTCAGCGGCATACGGTTGCCGTTCGCATCCACAACGACCGTGTTGTCCAACTGTTTTTTCAGCGAGCCCTTCATGGCGTCGATGTACTCTCTACGCAACGAGGCCTGCTCCGCTTTTTCTTCAGCGGTAAGCCCTTCGGGCGTACGGCTCTTTTTGGCCAGCGCATTGATGCGCGCGATCTTTTCGTCCGTCATAGCCTGTTCCTCCTTTTTCAGCGCTCCGGCAGCGTTTCTGCGGCGCGGAGCACAGGGTGTTCAATTGATTTTCAATAGCATCCGTGTACAGAAGCATCAGCGCACGAAATGCGCATGGCCGCGGCTGTGGTCGGTTTGGGGTAATTATAGCACAAATACAGATTTTTTGTATGCTTTTAACAAAATTGTAAGAACTGTTTTTACACTTCCCTCCCGGAAAAAGAAATATGCGGCAGCCCTTTTGCAGCGGGCCGCCGCATATTTCTTGTGAAAGGAAGTTCATGAAAAAGAAGTTGGCTTGTTATAATCTATATAAACCCGCAGGCAATGCCGCGCGGGAATGGCTTTGGCCGCCGGGCGGCGGCTTTGCGCGGCCCGGCTTGGAAGAAAAAGGCTTTGGCGGCCTGTGCCGCCGCGCGCTTTTGGCGGAAGACTTCTTCCGCCCGCGCATATCAAAGAGCGTTCGGCTCCTTTTTATCTATATTCGTGCCGCTCTTTGTGGCATGCTTTTAGTATAGAGGGAAGATGTGAACAAAGTTTGATAGAAACTTTAACCTTTTTGTAATATTTGATGAATAGGGCTTGAAGTGATACAATATCAGACAGGAAAGGAGGCGGTGGCATGGCTGTGAATTATCAGCTGGAGCTGGAACGTGAACTGCAGAAAAACGAGGGCAAAACGCCCCGCCTGCTGCTGCACTGCTGCTGCGCGCCCTGTTCCAGCTATGTGCTGGAATATCTTTCGCCCCATTTTTCCATCACGGCGCACTACTACAATCCCAACATCGACACCCCGGAGGAATACGCCCACCGCGCGCGGGAGCTTTCCCGCTTTGTGCAGGAGATGCCTCTGCCCGGCGCGGTGGATGTTTTGGCGGAGCCTTACACGCCCGCAGAATTTTACGCGGCCGTGAAAGGACTGGAGGACATCCCCGAGGGCGGGCGCCGCTGCTATGAATGCTACCGGCTGCGCCTGCGCCGCGCCGCACAGGCCGCGGCGGCGGACGGATACGATTATTTCACCACCACGCTGTCCATCAGCCCGCACAAAAACGCCGTTTGGCTGGGTGAACTGGGAGAAGCGTTTGCCGCGGAGTATGGCGTGCGCTGGCTGCCTTCGGATTTCAAAAAGAAAAACGGCTTCAAGCGCAGCACCGAGCTGGCCGCCCGGTACGGCCTGTACCGGCAGGATTACTGCGGGTGCGTGTTCTCCCGGCGCGAGGCCGAGGCCCGCGCGGCGCGCAAAAGCGCGCAGAATAAACATGGCGCTTAAACGGGCCCGCAGACATTGAGATGTATCGTTTTGCGGTACAAAAAGCTCCGGCTGCAGAGAAATGCAGCCGGAGCTTTTAATTGTATTTTTCGGCCGTCCCGCTCTCACAGCGGGAACAGGGGCAGTTCCTCCAAAAAGATGATGTCCCCGCGCCCGGCCGCTTCTCCCTCGGCCAAGATCGCCGCCTTTGCCACGATCTCCGCACCGGCCTTTTCCAGCAGGCGCTCAATGGCGCTCAGGGATTCTCCTGTGGAGATCACGTCATCCACAATGGCCACGCGCCTGCCCTTTACGGCCAGCGCGTCCTTGCCGTCCAGACACAGCGTCTGCGCCTTCTGAGTGGTGATGGATACCACTTCGTCTACCAGCGGTTCCGCCATATAGGGTTTCACGCTTTTGCGCGCCACGATATAGTACGGCAGCCCCAGCAGACGGCTGACCTCGTGCACCAGAGGGATGCCCTTGGCTTCAGCTGTGACAAGATAATCCACCTTGGGCAGCTTTTGCGCCAGCAAGGGCGCGGCGGCTGTTACCAGCTCACAGTCGCCCAGGATGACGAAGCTGGCGATGGCCAGCTCCGGCGAGATGGGAATGATGGGCAGCTGGCGCGTTACGCCCGCCACATTCAGCTCATAACAATCAGACATAAATCCAATTCCTTTCTCTGCACGGCTCGCGCGCCGCCTGTTACAGGCCCAGCCCGGCCCCGAACAACAGCTTGAGGGCGATGCCCGCCAGCATGCCGAAGAACGGGTCTGTAAACGCTGTCACGCCCATGGTAACGCCCGCTACGATGGTATCTCCCGCACCTGTGCCCGCGAAAGCCGCCGCCGCGTTGCCCGGCACCGTCACCACCGCGCCCAGGATGAGCAGAAAGCCCGCGATGGACTGGCTGGGCACGTATTTACCGATCTTGGGCAGCAGGCCGCAAAACAGAATGACGGCCATGATGCCCATCATCAGCACACCCGCCGTAACGGGATGGGGCGCGCCCGCCGTTGCGGAGATGATCGCCTCCACAGGCGCGCCGCCGAACAACGCGCTCACCGCGTCGGCCAGGCCGGAATAGATCGTAAGATGGTCCACATTCTGCGAGGCGCCCGCGATGCCGCCCGTGATGGAGCCGAACGCGATGTTCGCGCCCACGGTCAGGCAGGCCAATGCCAGCGCACCGCGCAGTACGCTCAGGTTAAAAATGGGTTTTTCCAGCTTCAGGCGGCCCATTTTTTCCGCCGTGCCCACGCCGCCGCCGATGTCCTGTCCGGCCAGCTTCGCCGCCGCGCTGGACACCACCAGCGAGATGACGATGGTATACACCAGATTCTGTCCCAGAAAGAAGTAGACCAGCACCGCCGTAACCACCGAGGTAATGCCAACCAATTTGTTTTCCTTCATCATGCCCAGCGCCAGCTTCGTCAGCACCAGGCCCACGCCCGCCATCATGGCGTTCAGCACGGTTTCGCCCGCAAAGTTCACAATGGCCGTAAGCAGCCCGCACGCGCCCAGCGCAGCCATCGTCACGCCTGCGAAGAATACCATCGAAAGGCGCTCGCGCATGTTTTTGCCCATCGTGCCCGCCAGCACGATCGTCTCGGCCTGGAAAGAGATCGGAGCCACCGAACCAAGCAGCAGGCAGCCGATAACGCCCACGCCAAACCCCAGCGCCGTCGGCACCGAGGCAAAGCCCATGGAAAGCGCCAGCAGCCCCTGCGGGATGCCGTTGAGCACGACGCCGATCGCCGCAAGGATATCCTGTAAAAATTCCATATCCACACACCTGTTTTCTTTATTTGGCCTTTCCCGCACGGGAACAGCCATTTTCATTATAACGGCGCGTGTACGGGCGTGCAAGCATTTGGCAAAAAAGCGCAGCTTTTGTCACGCAAAAAACTGCGCGGGGGCCTTGTTCAGCGCTTTAGGAGCGCGCCTCCGGCCGCCGCATCCACCAGCCAGGTGAAGACAGCCGCATGGTCCGGATGCTCGGGCGCAAGATTCTCCGGGTGCCACTGTACGCCCAGCGCAAGGCCGTCCGCGCTTTCCACCGCCTCCACAAGGCCGTCCGGCGCGTGTGCCGCCGCCGCAAAGCCCGGCGCAACGTCCCGCACCGCCTGGTGGTGAAACGTGTTGCACTCGTGCTGCCCCGGCCCCATGATACGCGCCAGCAGGCTGTCCGGCGCCAGCGTCAGGCTGTGGAACAGTTCGCCGCGCGCCGCACTGTCCTGATAATGGCAGATGGCCGCCCGGCACTGCGCGGGGATGTCCTGCCACAGCGTGCCGCCGAATGCCACGTTCAGCACCTGTGCGCCGCGGCAGATGCCCAGCAGCGGCTTTTTATGCTGCGCCGCGGCGCGGCACAGCGTCAGCTCCACGTTGTCGCGCAGGCGGTCGGTGCTGGTGAGCTGGGGCACCGGGCTCTGGCCGTAATAGGTGGGCGCAACGTCGCCGCCGCCCGGCAGCACAAAGCCGCCGCACAGCGCCAGCCACTGGGCCATGCCCGCGCTCACGGCGTCGGGCGTGGCGGGCAGCAGCAGCGCAAGGCCGCCCGCGCGTTCCACCGCGCGCACGTAATCGTGCCCTGTGGTATAGGCGGGGTGCACCTCCCGCGTGCAGGCCGCGATGATCCCGATTACCGGCTTCATGCTTTCACGCTTCCCTTCGGCGCGGCGCAGGCTCTTCGCCCGCACGCACACATACTCTCTATTGCTTTATTCCATTGTTGTTGGCCTTGTGTCAAAGCCTCTGTTGGCGGCGTGTTGGAACGCGCCGGAACAGCCTTGAGATAACAATGTGTTGGCAAGCGCGGAGGCGCTTGCCGGCCAACCGGTAAAAAGCCCGTCGCCATGCCGTTTCCGTCGTATGGGGCAGCCGGCTTTCGGCCTGTTGGCAAGCGCGGTTTTTGCGTGGTCGCCGGCACGGCTTCGGTATGTTGGCTTGCCCGCGCGCCGCGTGTGAGCCGTGGGCTACCTTCCATGTCGATTTTCCCGCCCGCGCCATCCGCCTTTCAAGCGCGCCGCAAGCGCTTTTTTACCATCAGCCGAAGGGATGCACCACACCCGTGTTTCCGCTGCTCTGGGGCGTGGAGGAAGCTCCGCCCGCATCTGGCGTGCCCGAGCCGCCGTCCCCGGCGGGCTGGCTCACGGATGCATCTGTTCCCGGCACGGAAGCCGGCTCTCCGGAGCTGGCACTGGTACTGATACTGGTGCTGCCGCTCACAGGCAGCGCGCCGCCCGCGCCGTTCCCGCCGCCCAGTGAAAAGTGTGTGAAGAAATACCAGCACGCCACGGCCAGCGCAACCAGCAGCACGGCCAGCACCGCGATGGGCGCGGCATATTTGCTGGAGCGGCGCTTTTTCAGCGGTGCGTTCCAGTCAAAATCAGAGTTCGCCTTGAACATCCGCGCCCGGTCCACAGGCTGCTTCTGCGCCAGGCGGCGCACCATGTCCAGCGCCGACAGCGCCACCACCTTACCCGCGCCCTCGCCGTTCTTGATGCGCTTGATATACACATAGCCCCGGTGCGCCACAGCCAGGTAAACCACCTCGGCTCCGGTGCCCATGCCCACGCTGGCAACGCCGAAATCCGCATGGGCGAACCGGGCGGCCGCCGCCGCGCGTGCCGCCGCGATCTGCGGCGCATTGCCCTCCTCGGCATATTTGTAGACGGCATTCTTGATCTTCGCCACAACGCGGGAATCGTTGTAGCTGCCGTCGCCGAAATCAAATACGCTGGGGCCGCGCTTGGTGTGGGAGAATTCCTCCGCCAGCAGCGCGCCCGTGGCGGGGTCCGCCGCAGCGATGGTGGATTCGCTCTGGATCAGCTCGCCCGCCGTAAAATACGCAAGGCTTCCCTTGCCCCGGCCGTAGGCCGCGGGGCCCAGCGCCAGCTCGAACTGCTCGGCCACGTTCTCCGTCAGCTCGGTGGCGGCGGCCTGGGCATACGCGCGCGCCGTCACAACGATCAGCACCTCGCCCGCCTGCCCGTACAGATTCAGGCTGGTGTCCTGCATGTGGGCCAGCTGCTTTGCTGTCTGCTTGAGCGCGTTCATGTCGGGTTCAAACGTGCGCACGACCAATTGCTTTTCCACATTCTTCTCCATAGGTTGCATGCTGTGTCCTCCTTGCCGCCCCGCCGGGATCTTTGCCGCCGGGCCGCTTTTTTATTTTTTCACGCCGGCTCCGGCGGTTCTGGTATGCTGCATGCGGGCGCTATACGTCCCGCGCAGGCGCGCCTTTCTGCATCAGATGGGCCGGCTCCTCCGCCGGGAAGGCCGTGCAGGCCGGCTGCGGCAGGCCCAGCGCCAGGCGGCGCACCATCTCCAGCGCGTGCTGCGTGCTGGACAGACGCACCACCTCGCGCGTGCGGCCCGTGATAACGAGCTTCTGTACATAGACGGTATCGGCGCTGCAAGCGGCCAGATACACAAGTCCCACGGGCTTTTCCGGCGTGCCGCCGCCCGGCCCCGCGATGCCTGTGATACCCACGCCGAAATCCGCCCCGGCGGCTTTGCGCACACCCCGGGCCATCTCGGCGGCTGTCTCGGGCGATACGGCGCCGTATGCCTCCAGCGTTTCATGCCGCACGCCCAGCATTTTTTCCTTAATATCGTTTGCATAGGTGCACGCGCCGTAGGCGAACACACCGCTTGCGCCGGGCACGGCCGTGATGCGCTGGGACAGCATGCCGCCCGTGCAGCTCTCCGCCGTAGCCACCGTAAGGCCCCGTGCGGCCAGCTCCTTCACCACCACTTCCTCCAGCGAATCCGCGTCCATGGCATAGACGCAATCGCCCAGGATATCGTAAAAATGCTTCGCATAGTCCAAACACATGCGCCGGGCCTCGTTCTCCGACGCGGCCTTGGCCGTGATGCGGATGACGACCTCGGCCGTCTTGGCATAGACGGCGGCCGTTGGGTTGGCGTTTTCCAGCAGATGGCCGATCCTGCTTTCCAGATGGCTCTCGCCCACGCCTGTGACGCGCAGCGTCACCGAGTGCAGCACGCTGTCGCTCATGGCAGCCAGCCAAGGCTTGACGCTGTTCAGGAACATGGGCTGCAGCTCCTTCGGCGGGCCGGGCAGCAGCACGGCATATTTGCCGGGCGCGGCCTGGTCCTCGAAGATCATGCCCGGCGCAGTGCCGTTGGCATTGGGGATCTTGCGGCCATGGGTGGGCACCATGGCCTGCTTTTTGTTGTTTTCGGGCATCGTGCGGCCCCATGCCGTGAAAAACGCGCGGATCTTCTCCAGCTCCGCTTCATCAAAGCGCAGCGTGTCGCCGAAAGCGCGGGCCACGGTCTGTTTGGTCAGGTCGTCCTCCGTGGGGCCGAGCCCGCCGGAAAACACCAGCAGGTCGCTGCGGCCGCGTGCCTGGCGCACCACGCTTTCCAGCCGGGCGGGATTGTCGCCCACCACTGTCTGAAAGTGCACGGTAATGCCCAGCGCCGCAAGTTCACGGCTCAAAAACTGCGCGTTCGTATTCAGGATATCGCCCAGCAGCAGCTCGGTGCCGACGGCAATGATCTCAGCTTCCATATTCGTCATCCCCTGGTTTGCAGAAAATAAAGAGACCCGCTCACAGGTTCACATACACCACTTCAGCCTGCGCCGCGGCCTGTGCCTCCAGCTCAGCCAGCCCCGGCATGCCCGCCTCCGCGGCCTCGATCTCATCCAGATGGGGCTTCGTTTTCGGGTGGGGCGGCGTGAAGATGGTGCAGCAGTCCTCATAGGGCAGGATGCTCGTCTCGTAGGTGTCGATCTTCCGTGCGATGTCGGTGATCTCCGTTTTGTCCATGCCGATGCACGGGCGCAGCACAGGCAGGCTCTGGGCCGCGTCCGTGCAGGCGATGGCCTTCAGCGTCTGGCTGGCCACCTGGGCCAGGCTCTCGCCCGTGACAATGGCGTCCGCGCTCTCTTTTTCGCACAGAACCCTGGTGATGCGCATCATGCTGCGGCGCATCAGCACCGTGAACAGGTCCTCGGGAGCGTTGTCGCGGATATGCTCCTGCGCGGCGGTGTAGGGCACCACATATACGTTCAGGTTGCCGGTATAGGGCGTGAGCTTTTTGGCCAGCGTCAGCACCTTCATGCGGGCGCGCTCGCTGGTATAGGGCGGGCTGGCGAAATGCACGCAGGCCAGCGAAAGGCCGCGCTTCGCCATCATATACGCGGCCACCGGGCTGTCGATGCCGCCGGACAGCATCAGCGCCGCCTTGCCGGAGGTGGACACCGGCAGGCCGCCCGCACCGGGCTTTTTGCCGCCGTGGACATACGCCGCAAAATCGCGGATCTCCACCGTCACGTTCACGTCCGGGTGGTGCACGTCCACCTTGAGGTGGGGATACGCCGACAGCAGCACGCCGCCCAGCTCCCGGGCGATCTCCATGCTGTCCATGGGGAACGTCTTGTCCGAGCGCTTGGCGCTCACCTTAAACGTCTTTGCCGCCCGCAGCGCGCCGCACAGGTATTCCTTCGCGGTGTCCGCAATGACAGCAAAGTCCTTGGGGCACACGGCTGCGCGGCTGATGGCCGCGATGCCGAAAATTTTGCCGATGCGCTCCTCCGCCGCGTCGATGTCCTCATCGCCCGCAGGCTCCGCGTACATCGTGCTCTGCGCCTTGTAGATTTTAAAATTCCCCAGGGATTTCAGGCGGCGGCGCATGGTCTTGAGCAGCACGCTCTCGAAGGTGGCGCGGTTGAGCCCCTTCAGCGACATTTCGCCCTGATAGGCCAGAATGATCTCTTTCATATTCTGCAAAATTCCCTTTCGTTAAAGTAAAGGCGGCCGCCCTTACGGGCGCTTCCACAAGAAAACAAAGCCGCGAGTTTCTGCCGGGCGGGCGCGTCCGCCCCCCGTCAGCGGCGTATTTTCGCCAACGTACGCATGCCCTCGGCCAGCGCGTCCAGCAGCGCACGCACATCCTCCGGTGTGCTCTCGCCGGAAAACGAGACGCGCAGTGCGGTGTCCACACGGCTTTTCGGCAGGCCCATGGCCGTCAGCGTATGGCTGGCCTCGCCTCTGCTGCATGCCGAGCCGCTGGATACATACACATCCCGGCTCTCAAGGAAATGGAGCATCGTCTCGCTTTTGACGCCCTCCACCGAGAAATTCACAAGTTCGGGCAGCGCGTCCGCCGGGCTGTTCAGCACAATACCCGGCATTCCGGCCAGCGCGTCCCGCAGCGTTTTATTCAGCGCCGCGATGCGCCCGGCGCGGCCTCCGTCCGCCAGCATCCGTTCAATAGCCCTGGCCATGGCGGCGATATAGGCCACGTTTTCGGTGCCCGGACGACGCTTCTGTTCCTGCCCGCCGCCCAGAAACACGGGGGCCAGATTGTAGCCGCGGCGCACATACAGCGCGCCCACGCCCTTGGGCGCGTGGATCTTATGCCCGGACACCGCGTAGCTGTCGATGGCCGTTCCGTTCAGCCGCTGCGGGACCTTGCCCCACGCCTGTACGCCGTCGATGTGTACGGCCGTGCGGCTGTTTTTTTCCTTCACCGCTTTGGCCAGCGCGGCCACGTCCAGAATGGAACCGACCTCATTGTTTACATGCATGGCTGTGACGAGGGCTGTTTTGGAGCCGACGGCCCGTACCAGCGCCCCGGCGTCCACATGGCCGGAGGCGTCCGGCCTCACGACGGTGACGCGCCAGCCCTCTTTTTCCAGCGCGGCCACGGGGTTCTGCACGCTGGGGTGTTCGTAGCCCGTGACGACAATGTGGTCCGCCCAGGCGGCGCGCGCCTTCACCGCGCCCAGAACAGCAAGGTTATTGCCCTCGGAGCCGCAGGCCGTGAACACGATCTCCCCCGGCTGCGCGCCCAGGGACGCGGCCACCGTTTCCCGCGCGCCGGACAAAACGAACTCGCTCTGCGCGCCGGGCGCGTACAGCGAGGACGGGTTGGCGTAATGGGCGCGCAGCACCGCGTCCGCTGTGTCGGCCACGGCGTCGGCCACGCGTGTGGTGGCGGCGTTATCCAGATAATGCAAAGGCAAAGCCTCCCAAAAACCATATATAAAATTATTATACTACCAAACAAAGTGCAAGGCAACGGAAAGAAAGAAAAAACAGCGGCCTGTGAGGAAAAGAACACAGGCCGCCGTCATCGGCATATTGACGCCGGAGGGCGCCGCCTCTTCCAAAAATCATCCCATTGCATCGGGCGGCGTCCACATCCGGATATACTGCAGCTCCCCGCTGCCGGCAAACACGGTCTCCGGCGCGGCGAGGGCATAGGACCGGCGCATCCCGCCCCACGGGTCCTCCATTGCCGCCACCGGCACCAGCCATAAACCGCCGTTCGTCCGGGCCAGCGGCAAGGCCGCCGTTTCCCCGCCCGTATACGGTTCTTCAGCCCGCAGCAAAACTTCGCGCAGCTGCCCGTCCCGCACATCGATCAAATAGGCCGGGACACAGCCCGCGCCGCTTGTGCTGAAAGCACCCGCCCATAAATACGGTTCCTGTTCGCCGCAGCATGCCGGAAGTATATCATGAAGACCAAAGTCCAGCCATGGTACGGAGGCCGACGGCCGGAACGAAGCCAGCGCCCGCTGCGTACCGTTAAAAATATCCCGTTCCAAAAGTGTTTTCAGAGAGGCGTCCCCGTCATCATCCTGAATGAACATCTGGTACAGCTTGCCGTCCCGCACATACATGCCGCCAAGATAGCCGTAGCCATCGTACTCCCCATACCAATCCATCTGCGGGCTGCCGAGGCGCATCCGCGTGCCTGCGGCCAAATCATACTGCACCAGCCATTCGTCCATCTGCTGGCCCCGCACCTGCTCTGCCTCGCCGACAGCCACGCCGGGATAAACGCCGTCATCCAGCGGATATTCATAATGCCGCATGAGGAAGCTGCTGCCGGACACGCCCAATATACTGTCTCCGCCTGTCTCAAATACCGTATATTCCCCGGTGGCCAGGTCTACCCGCACGCCGCCGGAGACATTTTCGCTATGGTCGTAATAGCTTCCGTACAGCGCTCCGCCGTCCGTGTAGGAGAAAGAATCGCTGTACACCTCCCAGCCCTGGGGGAATTCCATCACCCTTTTGCGCCGGGCGCCGGAAGCGTCCACCACGTCGATATAAGCCGCGGCCGCCGATGAGGCTGCGTTTTGTACAAACCACGTCCCATACACGGAGCCCATCAGGTAGACGTTCCCGCCAATGGCCGCAACCGCTATATTGTTTCCCTCTATGTACGCCGGGCACGCGGCGTCACTGTGGCCGCAGCCCGGCACGCTGCACAGCGGCGCCTGCGTCAGCGTAGCGTAATCCGTACGTAAAAGCATGGATACGCGCCGGGTAAGGCCGTCCGGCCCGGCGGCGTTCTCGGCCAGCACAGCCAGTTCGTAATAAGCGTCGCCGCCGTTGCTTCCCGTTCCATAGCCGCTCCACTGCACAGTGTCCAGCACACCTACGGCGAACGTGGGCGCGGGCGGCTCCTGCACCGTTTGGGAGGAGGCCGGCGCGCCGGAGGAAGGGGCGTTGGGGGCGGGCGCGCATCCTGCCAGCAGCGCCAGGACAAGGCACAGTGCAAAAATCCGCTTCATCCCATCGCCTCCTCTTCCGGCTGCTCCTCCTGCAGCCGCGCCGTGTCCGCATCCGCTTGTCTGAATGCCCCCGCGCCGAAGGAACGCTGATATTCCTGCCAGCCGCGCACGGTGCTTTCTTCCACGGACGCCGCGCTCAGGCTGAAATACATACGCTGCTGGTCGCCTCCGGCTTCAAATGTATAATCGGGATATGCAACATAAAACCCGCTCTGGCAGGCGAGCAGCAGCCCGGCCGAGGCGGAATACAGACCGTTCTCTGCATATTTCGTACCCTCCGGCCCGGCCCAGTCTGCCAGGCTGTCCATGCCGAGGTATGTTTTGTAGGCCGCGAGCACCGCCGGCGCGTCGGGCTCCGGCAGGCCCGCCCACTCCTCTGCCGTACCCCAGAGCCCCACCACCTTTTGGGACTGGCTCTCCACAGTGACGCCAATGATATAATAGCCCAGATTTTCATCCCGACGGCCATAGCTTATGTAGTTGACAAAGCCCAGGCTATCCTCGCTCTGATACGTGGACAGTCCAATCTGATCCATAAAATAGGCGGCCCACTCCTCCGGCAGCACGCCCGCCGACGCCAGTTCCTCCACATGGAAGAGCAAGCCGTCCGGCTCGACATAATACATGGAATCCGGGCTGGTTCCCGCCCGCTGGTAACCGCTCAGGCTTCCGCGCCGGCTGTATTTTTTCAGCACCCGCGTTAAATACATATCCTCGCCCGTAAGCGCCAGCGCGCCCGCTTTCTGCGTGCGCGCGTGCGGCTGGGCCAGCAGCCCCGCGTCGCCCAGCCACAGCGTCAGGGCGGGCACGGCCGAGAGGGCCAGCGCCAAAACGCCCGTGCACAGCACCGCGGCCGCGGGGCGCGCGAACCATTTCTTCCATTTGTTCACACTGCCGCGCCTCCTTCTTTGCCGTCTGCCGCAGGCAGGCGCACCGTCACCGCGGTGCCCTCCCCTTCAACGCTTTCAATTTGCAGCCGCCCGCCGTGCAGCGCGGCGATCTTCTCGCACAGGGCCAGCCCCATGCCGCTGCCGCCGCCCGCCCGCGCGCGGGATTTATCCACCATGTAAAACGGCTCCGTCACACGCGCCAGCGCCGCGGCCGGGATACCGCAGCCGGTGTCGCGCACCGTCACGTCCACGCCCTGGCCTTCCGCCGCCGTGTGCCAGCCGATGGACACGCGGCCGTCCTTGGGCCTGGCACGGGCCGCGTTCTGCACAAGATTGTAAAGCAGGTCCACCAGCAGATCGGCGTCGCCCCGCACCCGCACGCCCGGCGCGGGCTGGAACACCGGCTCCACCGGCGCAACGGACGGCCCCAGCGCCGCCCTGGCGCGTGCGAACACGCGCTCCAGTTCCAGCGGCTCCAGCGCGGGCGCCTGCTCCCGCAGGCCCAGCAATTGCAGCAACTTTTCCGAAAGCGCCTCCACGCGCCGCGCTTCACTGAAAATATAGTTCGCCGCCCGCTGCTGCTGCTCCGGCTCGCACTGCATGCTGCGCAGCGTGTCCGCATAACCGATGACCGCCGTCATCGGCGTTTTCAGCTCGTGCGTGAACGCGGACATAAAGTCCTCGCGCTGGCGCACCGACAGCTCCAGCGCATCTACCTTTTCCTGCACGGCGGCCGCCATAGCGTCAAAGCTTCGGCTCAGCACGCCGATCTCGTCCCCGCCCGAAAGGCCCGTGCGCTCGCCGTACGCGCCGCCCGCAATGCTTTCGCTCGCCTGTGTCAGACGCGCCAGCGGTTTTGTCAGCCAGCGGGACAGCAGCGCGATCATCGCGCCCGCGCACACCAGCACCACCAGTTCCATTTCCCAGAAGCGCAGCAGCGCACGGTCCCGCGCGGCGAACACGCTGGTCACGTCGTGTCCCGTCAGCAGCGTGACGGGCGGATTGCCCACGGTCTCCACCTCCGCCTCGAACAGCATATACGTCCTGCCGCCGTCCCGGTGCATGCGGTAAGTATCCGTCTGGCCCGTAGGGCCCTCGTCCCAGGGAAACGAGGTATACACCGTGCGCAGCGCCGCGGGCTGCCGCTCTGCATCGGAAGCCGCCTGTGCTTCCGTTTCCGTCTCCGCCGCGGCGGAGGACGTCCCGCCCTGTGCCGCCGCGTCACCGCGGTACAGGGCCACCAGCTTTCCGCCCACATAATCCTCCAGCGAGCTGCCGTAGCGCGCCAGATGGCTGTCCGTCACGGTCTCGCCCCGCGCGGCCACGTCCAACAGGTCGGATTCCAGCGCATAGCATTGCAGCAGATGCTGCACCTCCGCCTGCTGGCCCGCCTCGTTCAGAGCATCGTCGAAGTTTCCGGCCAGTACCACCGCGCCCCCCAGCGAGAGCGCCATGGCCAGCACCAGAAGCATGGCCAGCGTCAGCTTCTGGGCAAAGCCCAGTGCACGGAGCGTCTTTCCGGCGCCGCCTGCCGGGCGGGCCGCGCCGCTTTCCGCCGCCTGCGCGCC
>NZ_JAFOIN010000004.1:0-6128 GCF_017421385.1 Ruthenibacterium sp.
CGGTCGGTCGGAACTCGTCCCTGCCGGGGAGCAGGAGGAGAATCCGCGTCCGCGCGTATTTTGGAGGGAAGATATGCTTCCGCAATTCAGTGTAAGAAAACCCTATACCGTGCTGGTGGCGGTAGTGCTGGTGCTTGTGCTGGGCGTTATCTCGTTTACGGGCATGACGACAGACCTTTTGCCGGCCATGGAGCTGCCGTATGTCGTGGTAATGACAACGTATCCCGGCGCAAGCCCGGAGAAAATCGAAACAACGGTGACAAAGCCGTTGGAAGCGGTGCTGGGTACGACGGGCGGCATTAAGAACGTCAGCTCGGTTTCCAGCGAAAACGCCAGTATCGTTATCCTGGAATTTGAACAGGGAACGAACATGGATTCCGCTATGATCGAGCTTTCGTCCAATGTGGACCTCGTTTCGGGCCAGATGGACGATGCGGTGGGGACCCCCATGCTGATGAAGATCAGCCCTGATATGCTGCCCGTGATGGTGGCCAGCGTGGATATGGACGGCATGGACGTGAAGGAGATATCCGCCTTGGCGGACGAAACCGTTATGCCGGCCTTTGAGCGCATCGACGGCGTTGCGAGCGTAGATGCCACAGGCCTTGTGGAGCAGCAGGTGACCGTAACGCTCGACCAGGCGAAGATCGACGCGCTGAACGATAAGGTCCTTGCCGGCGTGGATTCCGGTCTGGCGGACGCACAGCGTGAGCTGCGTGAGGGACAGGCCAAGGTGGCGGACGGCAAGGCGAAGCTGGCCGAGGGCGAAGCCGCGCTGGAAAGCCAAAAAGGCTCTGCGCTGGACAAGCTGGCCCAGGGCAGCGCCCAGGTGGACGGCGCCTCCGCCACGCTTTCCGCGCTGCTGAGCGAGGAGACCACGCTTACAGCCAACCAGAAGGCGTTCGAGGCCGAAAGAGACGGCTATACCCAGGCAAAGCAGGGGTATGAAGGCATCAATACGGCTCTGGCGGGGGCGCGGGACACCGCTCGTCAGGCTGCTGCGGCTGCTGCGAAGCAGGGAGTGCTGGACAGCGTGAACGCCCTGCTGGCACAGATGGGCCGGCCCGCTGTGGGCACTTATGAGGAAGCCGCCGCCGTTTACGCGCAACTCCAGCAGACTCAGCCGGGCCTGCCTGCCCTGCCGGACCCTGCGGTGGTGGGAGAACAGGCCGCCGCCGCCGTTCCAGCCAACGTGGACGCGCTTCTGGCTCTGGACGACGCGTCTTTTGAAGCCTTCAAGGCGCAGGCGGGCGCACTGCCCGGCGGCGAACAGCTTGCCGCGCTGGCAAAGGAAAGCCTGACGCAGCTGCGCGATGCGGCGTTGAGGGCGGACACGCGTCTGCCCGAGGTGGAGGCGGAGCTTTCCAACATTACCACGCGCCTCGCTGTAATTTCCGGCATGAAGCCTGCGCTGGAGGAAAACCTGAAAAAGGCACAGGATGCCTATGCCGAGCTGGAAAAGGGCAAGATGACGGCGGTAAACGAGCTCACCAGGGGTGAAGTGACGCTGAGTACCACAAAAACACAGCTGGAAGATGCGGAACAGAAGCTTGCGGACGCGCAGGAGCAGTTCGATCAGGCGCGGGATGCGGCCTATAAAAAGGCCGATCTGTCCGGCATGCTGACGGCGGACATGCTGGGCAACATCCTGATGGCCCAGAACTTCAACATGCCCGCGGGCTATATCACCGAAGGTGAGGAGCAGTATCTTGTCAAGGTGGGCGAGGAGTACGCCTCTCTGGAGGAGCTGGAAAACACGCTGCTGATGCACATGGATGTGGACGGCGTGGGCGATGTGCGCCTGTCCGATGTGGCGGATATCGCTCTGACGGACAACGCGGGCGAAAGCTATGCCAAGGTGAACGGCAACGACGGCGTGGTGCTGTCGTTCCAGAAGCAGAGCACGGCGTCCACGGCCACGGTGAGCCAGCGCATCAACAGCGCCATCGCACAGCTGCAGGAGCAGAACCCGGGCCTGCACATCACGCCGCTGATGGATCAGGGCGACTACATCGACATGGTGGTGGGCAGCGTCCTTTCCAATCTGCTGTGGGGCGGCCTGCTGGCCATCATCGTGCTGATCTTTTTCCTCAAGGACGCAAAGCCCACATTTATTGTGGCGTGCAGCATCCCGTTCAGCCTGATGTGTGCCATCACGCTGATGTATTTCACAGATGTGACGCTGAACATCATCTCGCTGTCGGGCCTTGCGCTGGGCGTGGGCATGCTGGTGGACAACAGCATTGTTGTCATCGAAAATATTTATCGTCTGCGTTCTCTGGGCGTGCCTGCCTCCAAGGCGGCCATCCAGGGGGCGAAGCAGGTGTCCGGCGCTATTTTTGCCTCCACGCTCACCACCATATGTGTGTTCCTGCCCATTGTGTTCACGCAGGGCATTTCCCGCGAGCTGTTCACGGATATGGGCCTGACCATTGCCTATTCGCTGCTGGCCAGCCTGGTGGTAGCCCTGACGCTGGTGCCCGCCATGGGTGCCGCCGTGCTGAAAAACACCAAAGAGAAAAGCCACAGGTGGTTCGACGCCTTTGTGGAGGGATACCAGAGGCTGCTGGGTTGGGCGCTGCGGCACAAAGCGCCGGTGCTGGCGGGCGTGACGGCGCTGCTGGCCATCAGCATTTTCCTGACAACGCAGATGGGCACAGCCTTCATCCCGGCGATGGACAGCCCGCAGATGTCGGCCACACTGACGATGCCCAGGGGCGCGGCGCAGCAGGATGCCTATGCCATGGCGGATACCGTCATGGAGCGCATCGCGGCCGTGGATGGTGTGGAGACCGTAGGCGCGATGTCCGGCGGCAGCGGTATGTCCTCGATGATGGGCGGCTCGTCCTCCGGCGGCAGCATCACTTATTATATCCTGCTGTCTGACGACCGCACCGCCACCAATGCCGACGTTTCCGCTGCCATTGAAGCGCAGGTGGCGGACCTGGAGTGCACCGTGGAGGTGCAGGAATCCACGATGGATATGTCCGCTCTGGGCGGCAGCGGTGTGGAGCTTGTCATCACCGGGCGCGGCCTGGACGAAATGAACGCCATCGCGGATGACCTGCGCGGTATTCTGCGCAGTACGGAAGGCCTTGTGGATATCTCGGAAAATTCGGTCACGGGAAACCCGGAGACACGCATCACAGTGGACAAATACAAGGCGATGCAGCACGGGCTGACCGTGGCGCAGATATACAGTGAACTTGCCGCCGAGCTGAAAGCCGAGAACACGGCCACCACGCTGACGCTGGACGGCACGGATACGCCCGTGGTCGTGGTGAAGCCGGCAGGACAGGCGCCTACGCGGGGCAACATCATGGATCACGCGTTCACGGTGACGAACGCGGAGGGCGAGGAGGAGACCGTCCGTCTGTACGACATCGCGGCAAAGCAGGAGACCGACAGCGTTTCCTCCATCAACCGGGAAAACGGCGCGCGCACCATGAGCGTGAGCGCGGGCGTGGACGCCCGGCACAACATCGGCCTCGTGAGCCGCGAGCTGGAAAAAAAGCTTGCGGATTACGAGCTGCCCGAAGGCTATACCGTTGAGATCGCGGGCGAAAATGAAACCATCAACAGCGCCATGACGGACCTTGTCAAAATGATCGCGCTGGCCGTTGTGTTCATTTATCTCATCATGGTGGCTCAATTCCAAAGCCTGATGAGCCCGTTTATCGTGATGTTCACGATCCCGCTGGCATTTACGGGCGGCCTGCTTGCGCTGTGGCTCACAGGCAGCGAGCTTTCCGTCATTGCCATGCTGGGCTTCCTTGTTCTGGCGGGCGTGGTGGTAAACAACGGAATCGTGTTCGTAGACAACATCAACCAGCTGCGGCTGGCGGGCATGGACCGCACGGAGGCCATTCTGGAAACGGGCCGCACGCGCATCCGCCCGGTGCTGATGACCGCGCTCACCACCATTTTGGCCATGTCCACGATGGCGCTTGGCATTGGCGACGGCGCGGAGATGACACAGCCCATGGCCATCGTTACCATCGGCGGCCTCACGTACGCCACGCTGCTGACGCTGCTGGTCGTACCCGTACTGTATGATATCTTCCGCAAAAAGCCGCTGTATGACCCGGAACTGGACGATGCGGCGGCAGACGCGGCGAAGGAACTGCCGCAGCCCGCGGCAGGCTGAGGAGGGATTCGTTATGGCGAAAAACGCGGAAAAGGAGACCGCTCTGTACGAGGCGGTATTCCGGCTGCTGGCCCGGGGCGAAAAAATGTACAGCGTAACGGTGCAGCAGATCGCGGAGGAGGCCGGCATCGGAAAGGGAACGGTATATGAATATTTCACCTCGCGGGAGGAAATCATATCAAAAGCGATGGCCTACCGCCTTCGCGGGGAGGCGGACGCGCTCTCTGAGCGGGTAGACAAAGCGGAAGGCTTTGAGCAGAAACTGGACACACTGCTGTGCTTTGCGCGGGATTCCGTACAGGCGCAGGCCTCCGGCATGAAGGTGCTGTTCGCCAGTGCGCGCACGCTGGAATCTCCCGAGGCCGTGTGCCGCCACATTGGAGATGCACAGGTGGTGGAGCAGCTTCGCGCAATGATCGCGCGCATTGTGGAGAGCGGTGTGCGGGAAGGGCTGCTGCGCCAACCGCCCAGTGAAGCGTATGCGCTGATGGCGCTTGCGGGCGCGGTGTTCGGGTATGCCAATTTGCAGCATATTCTGCCGGGCCAGGATGACGCCGCGCTGCGGGAGGACGCCAGACAAATGGTGCGCCGTGCGCTGTCATAGCGAAAAGCATGGTGCAAGATCCTGCGGAAAACAAACAATTTAGCCAAAGAAACAAACAGATACCTGTGCAGCTTGTACAATGCTCCGAAATCAGGACGGGCAGATTGAATTTTTTGACTTATTATGGTATAATTTCCCAAAAGGGGGTTGCTTTGAGATGAACGAGAAAAAACCTGTATCGAATGTTTGTTATCAAATCGCGGCGAAAAACGGCCGCGTGCTTGAAGTTGCCGATTTCAACACTGCCAGCGGCGCTGCCGTGCAGCTCTGGGACAATGTGAAGGAAGACAGCCAGATCTGGCTGCTTGTGGAAGTGGCCGAGGGCCTTTACAAGCTGGAGAATAAGCTGACGGGCAAGGTGCTCGACGTGATCAACGCCGGTTCCCAGAACGGCGCATGGCTGCACCAGTGGGATTATATCGGCAAGGACAACCAGCTCTGGACGCTGGAGCCGGCGGCGGACGGCCGCTGGAAGGTGCGCTCCAAGCTGTCTGGCCGGGTGCTGGATATCGTGGGCATGAGCCAGGAAAACGGCGCGCGCCTGCAGATATGGGATGATGTGGATGGCGAAAACCAGGCCTGGAAATTTACGGAAGTAAAAGCGGCGAAAAAGCCGGCGGCCAAAAAGGCTGCCGCGAAGAGAGCGGCGGCGGA
The DNA here is from genome assembly GCF_017421385.1 of Ruthenibacterium sp. Taxonomy (NCBI): domain Bacteria; kingdom Bacillati; phylum Bacillota; class Clostridia; order Eubacteriales; family Oscillospiraceae; genus Ruthenibacterium; species Ruthenibacterium sp. The sequence goes on from NZ_JAFOIN010000004.1 coordinate 5,406, forward strand.
AAAAGACGGGCCTGCCAAGGCGGAAAAGACGCCTGCAAAACGCGGCCGTAAGCCCGCTGTGAAAAAGGCGGAGGAGGCAAAAGCCGGGGCGCCCGCAAAGGCGTCCGAAGCGCCCAAAGCGGCGGCGCCTGCAAAGAAAGCAGCGCCGGAAAAAAAGCCGGAACCGGCAAAGAAAGCAGAACCGGCGAAAAAAGCCGAGCCGGTTCCTGCGCCTGAGAAGGGGAAACCCACGGCCGGGAAGTCTGCGCCGAAGAAAAAATAAAAGACGGCTTACGGCACGTTCGGGAGCCGAAGCATGGAAAACCAAAAATGCCGGAAAGCGCTGAAAAATGCGCAACCGGGAGAAAACACGGCCCCGGCTGCGGCAGTTGCCCGCAGCCGGGGCTTTTTTGCGCAAAACAGCCCTTGACGGAGCGCGGCGGGGGAGGTATGCTAAGAACCGTGCCTGCGGCGCGTCTTGCTGCAGCGGGCTGGAAAGGATGGAACAAAATGGCAAAACAGATCACTGCAATTATCGTGGGCGCGGGACACCGCGCACTGCTTTACAGTACCTATGCGCTGGAAAATCCACAGGCGCTCAAGATCGTCGGCGTGGCCGACCCGGACCCCATCCGCCGCAGAAAAACGGCGGAGATGCACGGGTTTGGAGAGGATATGTGCTTTGAAAGCGCCGAGGCGCTGGCGGAGCGCCCCAGGCTGGCCGATGCCGTCATCAACGGCACC
>NZ_JAFOIN010000069.1:0-6369 GCF_017421385.1 Ruthenibacterium sp.
CACATGGCTGTACACCGCCACCACTTCGTTTGCCGCATACAGGTTCTCGATCAGAAACTCTTTGCGCGTCTCCTCTGTTGTATAGCGCTTGAAGTCCCGCTGGTTGCTTGAATATCGGATTTCCATTGTTTTTGCTCCTTTCGGTTGTGTGATGGTATCGGGAAAGGCGCCGCGCACCGCGGCGCTGTCTGTATTGCACCATGCTTCCAGGCTCATGCCTCGCCTACCGCTGTGTTCACGTCAAAGCCTGGTATCTATGCCGCTAAACGCATAGCTGCGACAGCGGCGGGCCTGAGGTTAGTATACCATGTTTCTAAACTCACACTTCGCGTACCGCTCGTGTTCACTAAGAAACATGGTATCGATGCCGCTAAACTCATGCTTCGCCTGCGGCTCGCATTCGTTAACCGGACATATTATACCATGACGCCGCGCAGCGGCCACAACAAAACCGCACGTGCTGCGGTTTTGGATGGTTCAATGTTCTCAAGGCCCTGTGCGCCGGCACAGAAGCGTGTGCTTTGCACACGCGCAGCCGCGCAAGCGGCGGCTTTGAGATTATTATACCATATATGGCCGCCCCGTGTACCGGCGGGGCGGCCATAACTTTACAATTTCTATAATAAAAAACCGTGCTGCGCGCTCCGGCGGCCCCGCGGGGGCTGTAAAAACAGGTCAGCCCTTTACGCCGGAGGCGGAGATGCCGCCAATGATATATTTTTGCAGGAAGATAAAAATCACGATGACGGGAAGGATGGACAGCACGGAGGCTGCCAGGATAGAACTCCAGTCAACGCCCAGATTGCCGATAAAGTTTTTGATGGCGATCTGGATGGTGTATTTCTTTTGATCAGACAGCACCAGCAGCGGCAGAATGTAATCGTTCCAGCGCCACATAAAGCTGAAAATGGTGAGCGTCACGGTGACGGACGAACCGAGCGGGAACATGATGCGAGTGAAGATCTGCAGCTCGTTCGCACCGTCGATGCGCGCGGCCTCCACGAAAGAGAGCGGGATGGACATATAGTGCTGACGGTACATGAAGATACCGGTGGTCGTGGTGACGACGGGAAGGATGACGCCCCAGATGTTGTTGTACAGGCCCAGCGCGCTGATGACGGAGAACTGGGGCACGGTGAGCGTCTCGCCCGGGATGAGCGTGCCCAGCAGGAACACGCCGAACACCAGGTTGACATACTTGATCTCAAAGCGGTAGATGGCCAGCGCGTAACCGCACATGGAGCTGATGACCAGCGTGATGAGCGTGCCTACGACAGCCAGGAACAGGCTGTTCTTTACATAACCCATGAAGCCGCCCGCCAGCACAGAGGCGTAATGCTCGACCGTGGGGTCCTGGGAAAACAGGTGCAGCGGATAGCTGAACAGCTCGCCCGAAGGCTTGAAGGAGCTGAGCACCATCCAGACGATGGGAAACACGACGATTACCGCGATGAGCACGGAAAGAACCGTAAGGGGAATGCTTACCTTCTGTTTGCGTTCAGCCATCAGGTCTCACCTCCGTTGTTGACTTTGAACTGGGCGTATGCGATCAGCGCAAACACGATCATCACGACAGTGGAAATAGCGGACGCATAGCCGTATTCCATCTGATTGAAGCCCTTGTCAAAGATGTACTGGATGATATAGGTGGTGCTCAGGCCGGGGCCGCCCTGCGTGATGCCCTGTACCAAAGCGTATTCCTTGAGCAGGTTTACCGTGGAAAGCAGCACTACAAGGAACGTGGTGGGGCTGAGCATGGGCACCGTGATGCGCAGGAAAGACTGGAAGCTGTTGGCGCCGTCGATGCTGGCGGCCTCGTACAGGTCCGGTGAGATGTTGTTGATGCCGCCCACATAAATGATCATATTGAAGCCGATGGAGGCCCACACGGAGGCGAAGCCGATGACGAACGTGGCAAGCCCGGAGTTGAGCGACCATTCCAGCGGGGTGCCGCCGAAGGACTGGATGATGAAGTTGATAAGGCCGTATTCCTGGCTGAACATCCAGTTGATGGTGATGCCGACGACCAGGGCGCTCATCAGCACCGGGATGTAGATCATGGTGCGGGACAGGCTCTTGAGGCGTACACGGGGCGAGGTGACGAGCACTGCGATGAGCAGAGGGATGATCACGCGGAAGGGCAGGCAGCAGATGGTGTACACCAGCGTGCGGCCCATGGACGCGTAGAATTTGGAATCCTTAAACAGTGTGATATAGTTTTTGATGCCGACGAAGTCCATGACCTTCCAGCCATCGTAGTTCGTGAACGAGAACGCGATGCTCAGGACCAGCGGCAGCAGGAAAAAGATGCCGAACAGGATGCAGCAGGGCGCTACAAAGGCCCAGAATGCACCTGTATGCCTCAGCGATGATTTTTTCTTCAGCATTGCCATTCCTCCTATAATTTCAGTTTTTCCCGGCCGTTGTGCTTTATCACCATAAATTCACTGCGGGCGGGCCCCATTTCTGTGGTTTGAGTATAGCATTTTCTGCTCCGCAAGCTCTACTACTATTTTGCTTGTTTTGGTGCTGCTCTATTGCATTTTTTGCGTTATCGACGGTGAAAAGGCAGGAAGAGGGAAAGAAATGCAGCGGTTTGCCTAAATATGATAATAATATATTGTGCATAAATGCAAAAGTGGGGTTTTGGGAAAATTTGTTTTCCCGCCTCCCGGCTTTGGCCCTGTTCGGCGAAAAACAGCGGCCTTCCATGCTCTTTTCCAATTCTGCCGCACCGCTTTGCCGCCTTGGGGCAATATAGTAAAGCAGGTAAGTTATCCCCGTTGGAAAGAGCTGTTTTCTGTGGTGCCGTAAACGGCAGGCCCAACGCATGACGGGCCGCAGAGCAAAAAAACACCGGGACCTCATTTGGCAGGGTCCCGGTGTTTTGCTTGTTATGCGAGCTCGATGCGGAATGTTTTAAACTCGAAGGGACGGATCTGAAAGGGGATGCCGCCGTTTTCCGGTACCGCCGCTTCGCCGCAGGCGTCCTCCATGGCGGTGCAGGGCGTGACGGCGCGCGTGCTGCCGGGCACGGACAAAACGGCGCGGGTGCGCATGCCCCAGGCCTCGTACAGGCGCACGATGATGCCATTGCCGTCCTCGGCGCGCTTCACCGCCTCCACCACGACGCCCGGCGCGTCCACGGAGACGAAGGAGTAGCTTTCCGGCAGCGGGCCGTCCTGCGCGGCCAGAGGCCGGGCGTAAGCCGGGCAGTTCAGCGCGTAGCCCTCGCGCACCACGCCGCCTGTGCGGTAATCGCCCTCGTGGGGCAGCAGCGCGTAAGTGAACGTATGCGCACCGCGGTCCGCGTTGGGGTTGGGATGCGTGGGCGCACGCAGAAGCGACAGGCGCATCACGCCGTCGTGGATGTCGCAGCCGTATTTGCAGTCGTTCAGCAAAGCCACGCCGTAGCCTGCCTCGGAGAGGTCGGCCCATTTGTGCGCGCACACTTCAAAGCGTGCCGCGTCCCAGCTGGTGTTGCGGTGGGTGTCCCGCTCAATGCTGCCGAACTGGATGTCGTACCGCGCGCGGGTGGCATATACGTCCACGGGGAACGCGGCCTTGAGCAGCGCGTGCTCCTCGTGCCAGTCCACATGGGTGATAAAGTCGATGCGCCGGGTGTGCGGATAGAACACGATGCGCTGCTCCATTGCGGAGCGGGAAAACGCGCGCTTTACCAGCACACAGCAGCGCACGGCGCTGTTTTCTTCCACGCTCAGCTCGGCAGGGCCGTCCAGCTCCCACATGTGTTCGGAATAGTATTGCTCCAGGTTCCACGCGTCGTAGTTGTCGGGACGATCCTCGAACATCTGGAACACATTGCCCCGTGCGCCTGGCTTGAGCACCTCGCGCCGGGCCGCGATGTCGTACAGACGGGTGAATGCGCCGCAGGCGTCCAGCTCCGCTTCATAGAAAGGCGTGGTAATGCGCCGCCCGTCTTCGGAGACCTGCGCAAAGGGAACGGGCGCAGAGGCACAGCCGGCAAAGCGGTAGTGCCGCCAGCCCTTGGCGGGCAGCTCTGCGGCCACAAAGCACAGCTCGCCGTCCGCCCAGCGGAAGGGCAAGGGACGGCCGTCGGCCAGCACGCCCGCGACAGGCGCTTCCACAGGCACGCGCACCAGCGCGTCCCGTGCAAAGCCGAGCTGGTTGAACACCAGAACGCCGTCGCCGTCTGCGCGCACCAGCGCGGCCAGCGCGTTTTGCGCATCGCCGATGAGCGCGGCGTCGGAGGCCAGCACCTGCTCATACTGCTCCATGGAATCCTCGTACACCTTTTCAATGGAGGATCCGGGCAGGATATCGTGGAACTGGTTGAGCAGCGTCAGCTCCCAGTTGTGGGCCAGCGCTTCGGCGGGATAGGCATGGGCTGTGCCGCAAGCCAGATTCAGCGCGCTGAACAGCTCCGCGTCGGCGTTTTTGAACTCGGCCAGGCGGTTGTAGCGCTTGTTGCGTGCCATGGTGGTGAATACGCCGCGGTGGTATTCAAAATAGAACTCGCCGCACCAGCAGGGCACGTCCTGTCCGGCAAGGCGGCGTTCCAGCTCTTCAAAGAACGCCAGCGAAGTGCTTTGGCGTGTGCGGGGCGCGCCGGGGATGCCGTAAGCAAGGCGGCGCTGCAGCTCCAGCATCTCGGCCGTGGGGCCGCCGCCGCCGTCGCCGTAGCCGTAGCATTGCAGCACGTCGTCCGTCAGCGTCCTGTCCTGGAAGCGCTGCCAGCAGCCCATCACCTGCCTGGGCGCGAGAATGCCGTTGTAGGTGGTGTTAAACGAGGGGTTGGGGTCCTTGTCCGGCTTTTTGACGTAATCTTTTGTGGAGATGAAATAAGCCAGCACCTCGCTGCCGTCGATGCCGCGCCAGTGCGTCACATCGTGGGGCATCATGTCGGTGTCGTTCCAGGCCAGCTTCGTTGTCATGAAGTAATCCGCCCCGCACTGCTTCATGATCTGCGGCAGCGCGCCGCTGAAGCCGAAGGCGTCCGGCAGCCACAGAATGCGGTTCTCACGGCCGAACGCATCGCGGAAGAACCGCTTGCCGTGCAAAAACTGGCGCACCAGGCTTTCGCCCGAGGACATGTTGCAGTCGGCCTCCAGCCACATGCCGCCCTCCGGCTCCCACCGGCCCTGGGCCACGCGCGCCCGGATGCGCTCATACAGGGCCGGGCAGTCGCGCTTGACGAAATCGTAAAGCTGGGGCTGGCTGGACATAAAGGTGTATTCGGGATAGCGTTCCATCAGGTAATCCACGCTGGCAAAGCTGCGGATGGCCTTTTCCCGCGTTTGGGCAAGGCTCCACAGCCACGCCACGTCGATGTGCGTGTGGCCCACGCAGGCTTCGGTGGCGTCTGTCCGGCCGCAGAAGCCGTCGTAAAATTCCGTGCGCAGATACTCGCGCGCGTCCCGCACGCTTTGGGCGAAGGCTCCGCTGTCCAGGTCCCGCAGGTCCAGCAGGTTGAGGGCGCGGTTCAGGTGCTTCATGATGCCGATGGCACGCGTGTCGTCATCCGCAAGAAGCGCGCACACCTCGTACGGGGCGCGCAGGTCATAGTAAAGCCCCGTTACGTCGTCGTCGCGCTCGGCGGTCTCCACGCGCAGGAACACATCCCGCGCGGGTGTGTTGCAGTAGACGTACAGCGCCAGCTCGTGGCTTTCGCCGGGAACCGCGCAGGCTGCAAGGTCGAACTCGTTGTGGTTTACGTCCAGCCCGCATACCAGCCGGCCGTCCACATAGGCCAGAAACTGGGGATTGTTGTTGTTCCAGATATCGGAGGCGCCGGTGGATACCAGACAGACCACGCGTTTTCCGGCGCTGGCCTCGGGCAGCGTTACCGTGCCTTTGAAGCAGTGGTGCGCCTCCAGCCCGCCGAAAGCGTCGCCGGGGGCAAAGGGCTCCCAGCTTGCGGCATCGGCGTGTACGGTGTCCCAGCCGTGGTAGGCGCATTCGGTGCGGCGCAGGCCCTCCACCGGTGTGCGCCCGCGCAGGGAGCGTTCCTTCAGCGCCTTCAAAATGGGAGGCATGCGGTGGCGCAGTTGTTCAGTCGTCATGTGTTTCCCTCTCTTTCTCACGGGGCGTGCGGTGCGCGCCCCGGCTGTTCCGTTCCATCCCGCCGCCGCGCGGCGGCCACGGCGCATCCGCCGTGTTTTAGGCGCACCCATTATAGCACGCGCCGGAGCGCCTGGCTATCCGTTTTTTGCTTTGCTTGCGGCGGCAAGCTTGCATTCGTTGCTTTGCGGCGCACCCCTGCGCAAGCCCGCGCCGTGCCGCTCCGCCGTCAGCCGCTGCCGAGCAGGGCGTCCAGAGAGCGCTCGAACACCGTGGCCGCCGCGCCGATGACGCCCGCGTCCGCGCTCACCGAAGGCTCCACGCGCA
>NZ_JAFOIN010000070.1:0-55451 GCF_017421385.1 Ruthenibacterium sp.
CGTTTTCTTCTTGCGGTAGCTGTATTCGATGTCCGTAAATGTTTCCTGCTTCATTTCCTTGTTCCTCCATCGTTTTGATGGTGTTATTTTACCATCTCTCGCGCATGCGCGGTAGCCCGGATTAAATCAGAGATTCCTTAACAACAATATCCCAAAAATATTTCAAAACAACTATTGACTTCGAGTCTGCTCCAAGGTGTATGCTCTTTTCAGCGGTTCAAATGGAGGTCTGCGATTGAAAGGAGAAATCTTCATGGATGCAAACCGAATGAAGCGGGAACTCGGCGGCGGCGCGGTTTTTCCCATCGGAGCTGAAAACACTGCCTACGCGCAATATTTTACGGGTGAATGCTATCTGAATATGCTTACAACCTCCGGCGTCGGCATCGGCGTTGTGACTTTTGCCCCCGGTACGATCAACGCCTGGCACATCCACCACAAGGGCGGACAGATCCTGCTTGTAACGGGGGACGCGGCTGGTATCAGGAGGACGGAAAACCGGCACGGGCACTGGCCGCCGGAGACGTTGTCAATATTCCCCCGGAGGTCAAGCATTGGCATGGCGCCGCCGTGGACTGCTGGTTCCAGCATCTGGCCGTGGAGGTCCCCGCAGAAGGCGCATCCAATGAGTGGCGGAATTCCTGCCTACAGAAGATTATGCCTCATTATAACGCATTTTTCATGGAAAGGAGCGGAAGCTATATGGCGAAAGCAAGGGTATATTTTACACGGGAGATCACACCACAGGCGATGGACCGTCTCTATGACGCGCTCGGCATCCGGCTGAGCGGAAAGACCGCAGTGAAAATCTCTACCGGAGAGCCGGGCGGACATAACTTTTTGCAGCCCGCGTTGATCGGTCCGCTGACAGAACGTCTGCACGGCACCATCGTTGAGTGCAATACCGCTTACGAAGGCCGGAGGAACACCACACAGGAGCATTGGAAGGCCATTCAGGAGAACGGTTTTTTGGATATCGCACCCTGTGACATCATGGATGAAACCGGCGAGCTGGCACTGCCTGTCACAAACGGTATGCATCTGCAGGAAAATTTTGTCGGAGCGCACCTGCGGAATTACGACTCTATGCTGGTTCTTTCTCACTTTAAGGGCCACATGATGGGAGGCTTCGGCGGCGCATTGAAAAATATTTCCATCGGCATCGCCTCTGCTCACGGCAAAGCACATATTCACGGTGTGGGTGTTCCAGAGGAGCTATGGACGGCCGATCACAACTCTTTTCTGGAGTGCATGGCCGACGCGGCCAAATCCGTTGTAGAATATCTGGGGCGGCGGAACATGGCTTTTATCAATGTTGCCAACCGCCTTTCCGTGGACTGTGACTGCGACGCGCACCCACACGAACCGGAAATGGCCGACATAGGCGTCTTTGCCTCTCTGGACCCCGTAGCGTTGGACCAGGCCTGTGTGGACGCGGTATATGCCTCCCCTGACCCCGGAAAAGCCGCGCTCATCGAACGCATGGAATCCCGCAACGGTATCCACACGGTTGAAACAGCTTGTGCGCTGGGCATAGGCGTCCGGGAATACGAATTGATTTATCTGGATTGAGCTCATGGACCATTTTCGGATTTCGAAAAAACAAAAGGAGAAAAGTATGATTGAAAAAATAACGGCAGGACGGGACGCCATGGGCGTTTTTGCACCAAAATTCGCAGAACTGAACGACGATGTGCTGTTCGGGCAGGTCTGGGCGCGAGAGGAACAGCTTTCCGCCCGCGACCGCAGCATCGTCACAGTGACGGCTCTGATGGCCAGCGGAATTCTCGACAGTTCTCTGCAGCATCATATTCAGAACGCAAAAAAACACGGCGTAACGGCTGTGGAAATGGCCGAGCTTCTCACCCACGCTGCTTTTTACGCAGGCTGGCCCAAGGCCTGGGCCGCACTGCGCATGGCGAAGGAAATCTACGGCACGGCAGACTGAACAGCACGTCCGTGTGCAAAAGCCAGGCATTCCTTATAAGGAATGCCTGGCTTTTTGAATATCCGCCGTCGGAATATTTACTTTTCTCCCGCGTCCGCCTTCGCCTCCCGGTTCATCTTCACGAAAACCGGAATATACATCGCAAGCGTAAAAGCCATGACCGCGCCGCAGACGGCAATGAGTATATCCGCCACTGTCGGTGGGATGCTCACCCATAGAATGAGCGTGACCGTCACCAGATAGAATACAAAGGTACACACCTTGCCGAACCATTTTGCGCCGTCCAATTTTTTGCCGCGCCGCAGCATCACCAGCCCCGCCACAGCCATAAAGCCTTCCTTAAGTACATACAGCACTACAAGCGCAGCGACCCAGCGATACCGTGTCATCAGGCAGAGCACCACAGCGCCCTCCGTCAGCTTGTCCGCCACAGGGTCCAGCAAAATGCCCAACTCCGTAATCTGGTTGAAACGCCGCGCGATTTTACCATCGAACAAGTCTGTGAAGCCGGATATCCCCAGTACCACAGCCGCCCGAAAAAACTCGGGGGGCGTTTCCGCTTTAAAGTACAGATACACAAACAAAGGGATCAGCAGAATGCGGAAATAGCTGAGGATGTTCGGGATAGTGAACATCTCCCGCAAGGTCGGTTTTTTCATGTCGGATGCTCCTTCACAAGAGATTGCTTTCAGCGCACGGGCCGCGGCTGCATATATAAATTACGAGCCTGTGCAATATTTTTCTTCATGGTTTGACGCAGCGCCGGTAAAGCCCTATAATGGGGTGTATCCCAAAAGATTTGAGGAGGTTTTGTTTCATGTGGACGCGTGATCTTTTAAAAATGAACGCCAAGCAGGTGCTGCGCAACAACTACTGGATGGCGCTGCTCGTCGCCTTCGTGGCTTCCCTGCTCGCGGGGGGCTCTTCCAACATAGGCCCCACACTGACATTTAATTATACCACAGGTTCCGATCATTACAACTATCAATACGGATATGGCCCTGCCGTACTGCCCTATTTCGGCGCTGTGGCCGCCGCCGCATTCGGCTTCGCGCTCATTGCAATGGTGGTTGGCGTTCTCTTTTCCGTGTTTGTCAGCAATCCTGTGACAGTCGGCAAGTGCCGCTATTTTATGGAGAGCCGGGTGGGCAACGCTCCGTTCTCGTCGCTGTTCTCCGCGTTCGGCGGCCCAGCTTACCGCAACGTGGTGAAAGTGATGTTTATGAAAAATCTGTTTATTTTCCTGTGGAGCCTGCTGTTTGTGATCCCCGGCATCTATAAAGCATACCAATACCGCATGGTGGATTACCTGATGGCGGAAAATCCTTACATGACCTACCAGCGTGCGCTGGAGCTCAGCCGCCAGATGACAGATGGCGAGAAGTTCAATATTTTCATTCTGGAGCTCTCGTTCTTCGGTTGGCTTTTTCTGGGAGCGCTTGCCTGTGGTATTGGGGTGTTCTTCGTGAATCCTTACATTGAAGCCACGTTTGCCGAACTGTATGCGGCGCTGCGCGCAAAAGCGTTTGCAACCGGTATGACGGACGCTTCCGAGCTGAGTGATTTTATGCGATACTGACAGCACTTCTTCATCTTTCATATGCTCCGCAAGACAAGAAGGGACGGCCCGCAGGCCGTCCCTTCTTTGCATTTCTGTTCCGTACCGCCGTTTTGCCTTCACCCGTTACAGGCGGCGGCGCATCCAGCGCAATGTATCTGAAATGACCTCGTCGCGGCAATATTCGTTGAATATCTCATGATACAGTCCGCCGTATATCTTCATCTGCCTGTCCGTCGAAGACGCGGCCGCAAAAAAATCATAGGTGTCCTGCACGCTCACCAATCCATCCTTCTCGCCATGCAGCATCAGAACCGGATAGGTGAAATCCTTCACTGCGGTTTTGAACCACGCCACACCGTCACAGATGGCATAGCATAGGCCTGTGGTAAATGTTTGAGTATTGTACGGATCCTTGCCGTACCAATCCACGACCTCCGGAACAGAGCATACTCCCGCCCCCAGCTCATTCGGCAGCTTCTGGTGCGGCTCCAGTCCTTTGGGCACGCCGGAAATCAGCCCCGCATTGTCCTGGGTGAGCGCGCCGCTGGTGATGATACCGCGCAGATTTTTGTTCGGGTATTTTGCGCCGTACAGCGCCACGGCAAACCCGCCCATACTGTGCCCCAACAGAAATACCGGCAACGCCGAATTTTCGCTGACAGCCATATCGACCACAACGTTTACGTCGTCCAAAAGCTGATTGAAATCGTCGTAATAAGTGCGTTCACCCTCTGAGCGGCCATGGCCGCGATGGTCGAAGCGGTAGGTGCCGAATCCCATTTCATGCATCTTTTCCGCCAGGTAATCGTAACGTCCCTGATGCTCGCACAGGCCGTGCACGATCACGCACACAGCGCGGCAGTCCATATCCACTTCCTTGTTTACAAACAGCTTCGTCCCATCAAACGACAAAACCATATTTTCCGCCATTTTTCTCTCCTCCGTTTCGTTGGGAACCTTGCTGCTTTCAGCATACGGGATTATGAAAAAATTATCAATGTGGAGAATGAACAAAAAAGAGGTCGTTTTCTTGGCACGGACACTTTTATCATGCTGCACCGGAAGAAAAGCTTCAGGAGGCATAGCAGCCACGCAACATCCCATGGCAACACGGTCCAGCGCCCTTTTCCGCCCCAAATGGCATCCCGCAGTTACAGCATGGCGATCAACCACATCATGCGGCAGGTTGTGTGTACCCAAACCTCCTTATATGTCGCATTGTTTTGCATCGGATAGAACGGTTGATCTTCGTTTTCAAAGGTCTCGAACCCTACTGGTACCGCGCCTACAAGCTGCGGGGACATCGGCGCATAAAGAGGATGATAATCGTGTCCCTCCCCATACATACTGCTGACAGCAAAGGGATTGCAGCCGAGAATCCATTCCATCTGACGAACCGCGACCTGCTTGATTTCTCTGTCGTTTAACGCACGCGCCAGCTCCATAGCTGCAAGGGCTCTGCCCATCAGCGTAGCATGGAACCCGCGGAACTGATAAGCAACGGGAAAAACACGCAGATAAAAGCGGTCGTTCAGCCGGATGCCGTTTCTCACCTGAGCATTGTATTCTTCAAGACTCGGCGCTCCGGCGGCACGGGTGCCTTCATGCGTTATCGTCGAAAAATCCGTATTGTCCAGTTCATATATACCGTTGGGCAGCAACCCGTAAGGGACCATGCGTGAAGTGAGCGCTACATATTCCCGATAAAGTTCCAAAGAGTTTTTCCAGCGGGCTGCGTCCTCATGCTCTGGAGCCAAGCGATACAGCATAGCGAATGCTTTGATCGGCGCATGCTCGTAAGAACGATGATAATAGGTCTGGATTCGCTCATGCGTTTCATTCTCATAGAAATAGCCTCTTAATGGGATAGAAAAACTGGGGTCTACCGCGGATGCCTGACATGCCATCAGAATTCTTGCAAAGGAAACGCCACGGGAAAGGTATTCAGTTTCTCCAAACGCTTCATATAACTCCATAGCTGAGATTGCAGCTTGAGCGTTCATCTGAAGCTGCGTATAGCGCGCCCCTGCCGACTCGTTGTCCCGAGACTGATGCATTGCGGCCAGAGCAAATGAAAAATCCTCTTTGGCACAGCGGGCGCACCAATCTGCGAATCTCGGATCTTCATCCCGGAAAAGGGCGATTGCTTTGGCGCACACGCCCGCAATCATAAAGTTATCGAAAGGGCGGTTGCCGGAATCGGCATTGATATCATCCAAGGTCCCCTGAATGTTGTCGCTCCAAAAGCCGATGACTGTTCCGTTGTGTCGGTATCCATCGCCCCAGCGGGTGCGCATCAGCCAGTTCAATCCCCAGCGGGCTTCTTCTTTGGCACGCTGCGACAGTTCCGGTTGGGCCTCCCTCTCGGCGATTGCCAATTCCAGCATGGCGAAAACCGATTCGGCCGTATTGATGGCCGCCTGCGTCAAATCGCCCGCGTCATGCCACCCCCCACAGACCGGGAGCCGCCTCCCGTCCGGATGGACGCTCATAACATCCATGTGGCACTCTGTATGGATTCCGGGTACGTCAAAGCCACAACGTTCTGAAAAGAAAAAGTTCAGTGTTTTCCATGCGGCCGGGATATAGGCGTCCCTTCCGATACGGAAAGGACGGCTCTTCTTTCCATCCACTTCAAGAGTATACCACCCTTCCGCTTTCACCGGGGAAAAATCCATTTGCCGGAGTCCATTCGCCTGAGGGACACAATTGCCTTGGAACGTCACTTCGCCGCTGCTGTTTCGCAGATAAAACATCCCTGAACCGGATTGCGCGTAAGCCTGTTTGACCGCTTCCGGACGGTAGCCGCTGTGGCAATAAGCAATTGCATTCGCACGCAGGTCAAACCCTTTATAATGATCTGCTTCCACCTGCTCCAGACACATATTATCCACATAGACCGTTATGCCCTGCGGCGCAGGCACCGGAGTGCGGTGTGCATGGATTGCCAGAGAAATACCTGTGACAAAATCGCGATAGACATAAGGGAATTCCCAAACGACATGCTGCCACTCTCCGTGTGGGATTCCCAATGTATGCGTGCCTTCAAACCGACCCGGGAGCGGCATGATATGCTTTCCCTGATTATGTATAGAAAGCTCCATGAAGTTATTCGCAATCGCCGGTGAATCGACATAGATCCAAAGTGAAATACGGTTAAACCTCTCCAAATTTTCGCCAGGAAGCAGGCGCATCATGGTCGTGACCGAAAATGCGCGGTTGCTGGGATGTCTGCGGCAACCATCCGTAGGCACATCCAGCCTTATGCTGCCTTTGCCGGAAATGGTATGCTTTTTTTCAAAGCTCATAACTCCGGGGCCTTGCAGCCTCACATTATCCGAATCCAGCGGCAGAGCGCGGGAGTCTAATACAGGCTTTGCCAGCCATCGTGCCTCCGCACACTCTTCCAGATCTTTCTCCATTCCCTGCCTGAAGCAGCGGCTGTTCTCCAATTGTCTTTTCATCTGTCCAAGCATTTTTGCTCCTCCTATCACATTCAATAAGGCTTTGCCGTCCACACGGAGCTACACGCCTTATACATTCCTATACGCTTGTTTCCAGGCAAGATCTATGCAAATACCACGAATTCTTACACGAATTCATTTTTCACTGTGCATTATATCATTCATCGGTTTTTAATATAGTATGATTTTTCTTCAGCCGTAAGCGGACACGATCCATATTGCAGAACAAAAAGACGGTGCTGCAACCGCCGCACCGTCTTTAAATATTTAAAAATCAAAATTCTGTTGTTTTCAGGCTATCGCTGCCGCATGCCTTACAGGCATTCCAAAAGAGGGATCACATCCGCAAGCGTCGCCGCGCGGGCCGCCCACAGCCCTTCGCTTTCCGGCGGGATGGGAGTGATATCAGGCACAACGACAGCCTTACAGCCCGCAGCCCTTGCCGCCCGCAGTCCGTTGGGGCTGTCCTCCAGCACCAGACACTCCTCTGCGGGTACGCCCAGTGCCTTTGCTGCCGCCAAAAAGATATCCGGTGCCGGTTTTGCATGTGCCACCTCGTCGCCGCACACCGCAGCTTCAAAAAAGCCGTCTACGCCTGCCATTTTTAAATAGAGCAGCGCCTTTTCCCGCACAGTGGCCGTTGCCAAAGCCGCAGGGATGCCCACAGCCCGCAAATGCTCCAGAAGCTGCCGCAGGCCGGGCTTCACCGGCAGCCCATCCCGCGCGATGGCCTCATCTGCGTACGCCACACGCAGTGCACGCAATGCATCATAGTCCACCTCCGGGCCCAAGCGTTCCAGATACATCGCACGGCTGTCAGCCACACTCATGCCGCGGCCCGCCGCGATCACCTCGTCGGGCAGTTCTAGCCCCAGCACCTGAGCTCCATACTTCCAACCCCGATGGCCGATGCGCTCCGTGTCGAACATCAATCCGTCCATATCAAATAAAACTCCGCGTATCACAGCTTCCCGCCTTTCACATCTTTTGTACCGCTTCCCATATCTCCCGGATCACAGGGATTCCCTTGCATCTGTTTTCCCGGATGTTCCGCAGCGAAAGCTCGCCGGGATAAACTGTCTGTCCGCCTTCCTCAACCGGCTCAGAGGCCTTCACATCTGCCAGAATCGCGTCCACGATGGCGTCCGTCTGCTGTGCCGTATTGAATTTTTGGGGATCGATGGCGATCATGACCTGTGTCAGACCCACTTCATCACCGAATGTTCCGATCTTCTGCACCGAATTGCCTGCCGAGAGCACCGTGGCGATGAGGTCCAGCACGATGGAAAGTCCGCTGCCCTTCCAATACCCCATGGGCAGTACGCGCCCCGTCTTTTCAATCTCAGCCGGGTCGCGCGTCAGTTCCCCTTTTGTATCGTAACCGCCCGGCACGGGCAGCTGCACGCCCCGCAGCCGACAGTCCTCGATCTTTCCGTAAGAAAACTGGGATACCGCGCAGTCCAGCACAACATGCTCGCCGTTGGAGCGAGGCACCGCCAAAACGAACGGGTTGTTTCCAATCCTGCGGTCTTTCCCTCCCCATGCGGGCATATTGGGCATTGTGTTGGACCAGCAGATGCCGATGAAGCCTCTGTCTGCTGCCAGCCAGCCATAAGTACCGCCGCGCAGCCAGTGGTTGTTGTTTCCCAGCGCCACCAGACCGACGCCGTTCTCTTTTGCCAACACACAGGCGCGTTCCATCGCACGCCGGGCGTTCAGCGGGCCAAAGCCTCTATGGCCGTCCCAGCGTTCCAGCACGCCGGCACGCAGTTCACAGGTCGCGCGGGCGCGGGGATCTATCTCCCCTTTGTCCAAATAACGGACGATGCGAGGGAAACGGTTTAACCCATGTGAATATACGCCCGCAAGGCTGTTTTGAGCAAAAATATCCGCCGCATCCGCCGCGTCCTGCGCCGCAAAGCCCTTTTTTTCAAGCACACGGGCAAATTCCCGCGCCATTTCCTCATAAGCGACTCTCATACGTATCCCCCTTTACCAGCCGGCTCACAATGGGCTGGTACTACTTTGCACATGACGTTTCTGCAGCGGTGCCAAACCGGCCAATCACAAAACAGAGCCCGCGCCCGCCTCGAAAGAGACGCAGTGCGGGCTCTCTTTTACGATTTGGCCGGCAGCCGCCCCGTTTTATTCCTTGCGCTCGGAGCCCCAAAAGAACAGGGCCACCGTGCCGGGACCGGTATGGCTGCCGATGGTAGTACCCACGTGATTGATTTCCACTTTACCGTTCAGCTTGGGGAACTTCTGTTCCACCAGGTCGGCCACTGCGCGGGCGTCCTCATAACAGGCGGAATTAGAAATATAGCACTTTCCATTGTAATTCGTCCCGCCGTCGGCAAACTGTTCCATCCGGGAAACGATCTCTTTGATAACGGCTTTCTTTCCACGTATCTTGGAACGCGGAATCAAACGGCCCTGGTCATCCATATTCAGCAGCGGACAGATATTGAGCACCGTACCGAACCATCCGGACGCCTTCGAAATACGCCCGCCTTTCACATAGAACGTGAGATCTGTCGAAAAAAACCAGTGGTGCAGACGCAGACGGTTGGCCAGCGCCCATTCATATACAGAATCTACATCTTCACCTTTATCTCTTAAGTCTGCCAGACGGTCCATCAGCAGGCCGTAACCTGACGAAGCGCCCAGAGAATCTACAATATAGATTTTCCGATCCGGGTATTTTTGCAGAAGTTCTTCCCGCGCCACACAGGCGGAATTGTATACGCCCGAGATACCCGAGGAAAGCGTGACATGCAGAATATCTTTTCCCTGTTCCAAAAACGGCGTGAAATAAGCAGTAAATTCCTCTACGTTTACCTGGGACGTCTGCGTCTCGGCTCCGTCTGCCATCGCTTGGTAAAACTGATCGAACGGCATGGACTTGCCCAAGTCGTCGGCGTACTGTTTCCCATTTAGGGAATAGTGAAAACAGATATAATGGATATCTCGTGCCGCAAAGTGCTCTGCCGTAAGATCTGCGGTGGAACAGCAGCTCAAAACAAAATCGTTCATAAAACCCCTCCCTTTCCAGCGCCTCCGCCATGCACCCTCACCGGGTGTGCCTGCGGATACTTTTCTTTATTACTATACCATTATTTCCCACAAAATGCAATTCAAACAAAAAGATGCGATTTTACGAACAAATCCCCTCTTGACAAAACATCTGAAAACCGCTTATAATATATAAGCTGATTTAAATAAACAATTATCCTGCAGATGTAGTTTAGTGGTAGAACTCCAGCCTTCCAAGCTGGTCGTGTGGGTTCGATTCCCATCATCTGCTCCAAAAGGCAGCATCTGCGGATGCTGCTTTTTTCCGAAATTGCGCGGCACAAGCAGCCGCTTTCATATGTGAATATCACTGCCACCGGGTAGGAATGCAATTCGCATTCGTTTGTACATCGTTAGGTCTGAGAAGATGTGCATGCGAATGCTTATTTTTTTTGGAGGTTGTATGAAAAAAATTGAAGAACTGCGCCGCTATTTCACCAAGGGCGAGCGAGCGCTGTGGTTTGGTTCCGTATTTGTGATCATTGCGGCTTTTTATTTTTTCGACCGCAGCAATTATTTCACGCTTTTTGCTTCGCTGCTCGGCGTCACATCCCTCATTTTTAACGCAAAGGGAAATCCGTTCGGTCAACTTCTTATGATTCTTTTCAGCCTGCTTTACGGAATCATTTCTTTCACCTTTTCCTATTATGGAGAAATGCTTACTTATGTAGGTATGACTATGCCGATGGCGGTGTTCGCTCTTATTTCCTGGTTGAAAAACCCGTTTAACGGGAACCGGATGGAAGTCAGCGTCAATCACCTGGCCCGAACAGAATGGCGTTTTATGTATCTGGCGGCAATTCTTGTCACTGCGCTTTTTTACTTCATACTGGGGTATTTTCAAACGGCCAACTTAGTCCCGAGCACCCTTTCTGTAACGACAAGCTTCATCGCGGTGTATCTTACCTATAAAAGAAGTCCTTATTATGCGCTCGGGTACGCGGCCAACGACATCGTTCTCATTGTTTTATGGATTTTGGCTGCCCGTCAAAATACATCCTATCTGTCCGTCGTGGTATGCTTTACGGCCTTTCTCGTCAATGATATCTACGGCTTTATCAACTGGTGCAGAATGGGAGAACGGCAGTCTGAAAGCGTGTAAAGGCATCGATAGCACACAAGCCCCCTATAAAAGAGCCCGGCCCCAAGCGGCGCATTACTGCGCCTGTGCATTTGGGAGCCGGGCTCTTGCTTTCATTTGCTTTTCCAGAACAGCTTGGGCACCAAAAGAGAACCGAACGGCCGCTGCGGAGGCGCCGGCGGAGCCTCCGGCGTTTCCAGCTCGAACGTATACCGCTCGTAGGCATTGATCACCTGTGTTTCCCCACACTGCGCACAGCGTGGGATGCGGCCGTAGTTGAGGTGAACGTGTCCATGCACAAAGTACTTCGGCTGAAACTGTCCCAGCATGGCGTTGAAACAGTCAAAACCCATATGTGCGGGGTCTTCTCCGTCGTTGCAGCCGCGGACAGGCGCATGGGCAACGATGATATCTACCCCGCCCATACGGCGTATTTTGGAGGACAGCCGTGCAACACGGCGTTCCATTTCCCTCTGTGTATATTGAAACGGCCCCGGCTTGTACCGCACTGAGCCGCCCAGCCCGGCGATGCGCACGCCGTTCACCTCGTAAACCGTGTCTTCGATGCAGGTGCAGCCTTCCGGCGGCCTGCGCTGGTAGTCCGTATCATGGTTGCCGTGTACATACAGCAGCGGCGCGTGGGTAAACGTTGCCAAAAGTGTGAGATAACTCGCCTTCAGGTCGCCGCAGGAAAGGATCAGATCCACTCCCTCCAGCTTTTCCGGCTGAAAATAATCCCAGAGATATTTTGATTCCACATCGGAAATTGCCAGAATCTTCACACCTGTGCCTCCTTGTAAATTCCCTGGAGGCGCACCAGCGGCTTCGCCTCCTCAATGAGGTCGTCAAAGGCCGGGATATGGCCTTCCACATTTTCCGCCAGCCAGTCCATGCGCAGAATCTCCTCCGGCTCCATCTGTTTGTCTTCGGCCTGTATCATCACGCCGCCCTGGGCGTACAGTTCTCCTTCGAACGGGACGATCGTGCCCGAGCACAGGCCTTTGTGAAGGATCGCGGCAAGGCGCTTCGTCCCGCGGGGCAGGCTGCGGCTTTGCAGCACGTCTATCATTCCCGAGGCCATGCCCCACCAGTAATTGACCGCACGGCCCGCTTCGTTGCCCTCCAGCTTCCAGCGGCCATCCATGATGCCCCGCAGGATACGCTCGTAAAATTCTCCCCAATGCCAGAATGGCATTGCCAGAGGCACCGGCTCCTCCCCGTCCAAACGGTACAGGCCATAGTGCTTATCGCCCCGCGGCAGCCCTGCGTCCTGGCTGGAGATCAGCTCGACGCCGCGTTTTTCCAGCTCGCTCAGCGCGTCCACACCCTTTTCCCCGGTCCACATCAAATGAACCTTGGCACGCGGATTGGCCATCCTTGCGCCCAGCGCGAATGCATTGATGCCCGCGACCATCCCGTAAATGGGATAATTCGCAATGTATCCCACACGGTTATTGTCGGCCAGCGCACCCGCGATTGCCCCAACCAGAAATTTAGCCTCATAAATGCGGCCGTAATAGGTGCGCACACTGGGATGGTCCATATTCAGAGAGCAGTTGAGTATCTTTACCTCCGGATGACGGATGGCCGCACGCAGGCTGCATTCCATCAGCTTCGGCGTCGTGGTAAACAGCACGTCGTTTCCATCGGCAATGGCGCGCTCAATGACCTCGTCGTCGTTTTCACCCACCCGGATGTTGTCGTAGCCCTTGGTGAACACCCGCCCGGCAAGGACCTCATCCACATGACCGCGCCCGAATTCATGGGCATAGGTCCACGCGCTGGTATCCGCGCTTTTTTCATATAGGAAGGCCACATTCAAGCGGGACTGTTCCAGCGGCAAGATGCGGCTGATGAGCGGCGGCGCCTGCGTCGTAGGCTCCAGAGACAGCTCCACCGCTTCGTCCTGTGTGAGGGCCTCGATCTCGGACCACATCTTTTCCAGCTCTGCCGCCATCTCCCGGCCCGTTTTGTCCCTGATCGTCTCATAAGGATACACACCCACGAATTTCAAAAGCGCGTCCCCCACGGTAATAGGCAGCCGCGCGCCGCCGCAGCGGTGGAACGCATCCTCGAAATTGTAATATGCCGTCTGGAAGTCCCGCCGGTCTTCTTTGCTCCACGGCTGCCCCGGGCGGCTGTTGACCGCCTGGTCCATTGCCCGGAAGCGTCCCAGCTGGGAAAACCATAGATAATTGACCCCCGTCAGATCATAAAAATCCAGGAATTCATAATAGATCTTGTTTTCCTTGTCCTCTGAGCGGCGCGGCACGATACGCGTGACAGAGCCGGGAATGCTCATCGCCTCGTAGTATTTCATTACGCTGACACGCTTGTTGCCCTCTTCCACATAGAACTTGTTCATGTATTCGTAGGCCTTGATGGGGTCCCGGATGCCCACGGACAAGTGCGCGTCGCACAGCGCGTTCCATTTCTGGGCAAATTCAGTGTCCTCATCCAGAAGCGGCATGAAATTACCTGCAAATGCCGTTTTGCGCCCGGCCGTTTTCGTACCGACGATGGATGCCAAAGGGATATTTACAACGCCGAGCGGTTCTGTATATTCCACCGCGGTGTGCTCCAGGATCTCGTCCAGTGCCTGCAAATACGGGTAAGTCCCTTTCAGCACGCTCGACCGGAACTCTTTCTGTCCAAGGCGGAGCGCCTTGCGGTAATCTTCCTGTGCCATATCCATTGCCTCCTCTTGTGCTGGTCTCTTTTCTTTATATTATCCTTTTTGATGTGGGAATGCAATTATTTCCTCTTACACCTGGCCGCAAGACTGGCACAAGCGCTGAAAAAGTAGTATACTGGTTGCCGGGCACAGGCCCACTCTGCGAAAAGGAGCTTTCTGCAATGTTCAAACTGGAAACACACTGCCACACCTCTGAAGTGAGCGGCTGCAGCCGCCTGCCCGCCGTGCAGCTCGTCACACAGCTCAAACGCTCCGGTTACGGCGGCGCCGTTATTACAGACCACTTCCACCATGGCTATTTCGACAGCCTTACAGGAAGCTGGACACAAAAGATCGACTGCTTTCTGTCCGGCTACCGCGCCGCGTGTGAAGCAGGGGCACAGGCCGGCCTGCACATTTACTGCGGGCTTGAGTTTCGCACCACCACAAGCGACAACGACTATCTCCTGTTCGGCGCTACGCCCGAACTGCTTTACAGTACGCCGGAGCTGCACCGGTATACCATCCCGCAGCTGCGCGCCCTGGCGGACCGCGAAGGCCTGCTGCTGGTGCAGGCACACCCGTTTCGCACCGGGCTGACGCGGGAGGACCCCGCCCTGTTGGACGGCGTGGAGGTGTTCAACGGCAACGCCCGTCATGACTCTCACAACGATGACGCGCTCCGCTTCGCCCGCGAAAACGGCCTGTTGTTTTTTTCCGGCTCCGATCATCACGAGACCGAGGACCGTGGACGCGGCGGCATGGTGCTGCCGCGCGAGCCGAAAGATGAAGCAGACCTCGTCCGCCTGCTGCCGTCAGCAGGCCTGCTGCCCGATATCCTTCTGGAATTTTTCCCGGTCAAGCCCGAAAAATAACATCTGAAAAACGGCCCCGCCGCTGGCATTCCAGCAGCAGGGCCGCTTTTTTGCATCATTCTCCGGCGCGGCGCTCAGCAATGCAGTACGATATCCCCGTCCTGCGTATCCACCTCAATGGCCGTCAGCGGCTCGCCGCTGATGATCTTCCCGGCGATGGCATCCTCCACCTCTTTGCGGATGACACGCCGCAGATCGCGGGCGCCGAACTTGCCGCCCTTCGCCTTTTCACACAGCAGGGCAAGCGCGGCTTCTGTCCAGCTCAGACCGATGCCTTTTGCCGCGAGAGGTTCCTTGTACTCGCCAAGCATCAGAGCGGCGATCCGCTTCAGGCTCTCCGGAGAGAGCGGCGCAAAAGTGACGATCTCGTCCACACGGCTCATAAACTCCGGCCGCAGAAATTCGCCCAGCGCCTTGATGGACTTATCCCTGCTCATTTGAGCGATGGTACGGTTGAAGCCTGTTTCTCCGGTCTTGTCGCCGGAGCCTGCATTGCTCGTCATGCAGATGACCGTATTTTCAAAATTGACCGTGCGGCCCTGGGCGTCGTTGATTTTTCCTTCGTCCAGGATCTGAAGCAGCAGGTTCATCACATCCGGATGCGCTTTCTCGATCTCGTCAAACAGCACCACGCTGTATGGCTTGCGGCGCACTTTCTCCGTCAGCTGCCCGGCCTCGTCATAGCCCACATAGCCCGGCGGCGAACCGATCAGGCGGCTGACCGTGTGCTTTTCCATGAATTCCGACATATCCAGACGGATAAGCGGGTCGACCGTATCGAACAGCTGCAGCGCGAGCTGCTTGACAAGCTCTGTTTTGCCCACACCCGTGGGGCCGACGAAGATAAAGCTGGCCGGACGGCGGCGCGCTGAGATGTCTGCGCGGCTGCGTTTGACAGCGTTTGCCACCAGATGCACGGCCTCGGGCTGGCCGATGATGACCCTGTTCAGGTTTTCTTCCAGATGCGCAAGCTTTGTATACTCGGTTTCCTTTACTTTTGCGGCCGGAATCCCCGTCCAAAGCTCAATGACTTTTGCCACATCCTCCATCGTCACCTGGATGCCGTCCACGGCCTCCCGCTGCGCGGGCAGCTCTGCCTCCAGGCGGATGATCTCGGATTTGATCTGCGCCAGCTTCTCGTAGTCCGGCCCCTCCTTGGCCTGTTCCTGCTCAGCCTCCTGCTCTTTCAGGCCCGCAAGGTGCTTTTCGTTTTCCACCCATTCGGTGATTTCCGGGTGGCGCAGGCTGCAGCAGGCACAGGCCTCATCCAACAGGTCGATGGCCTTATCCGGCAGGAAACGGTCGGTGATATAGCGCTCGGACAGCGTGACCGTGCTGCGCACGATGGCTTCACTCACCTTTACATGGTGGTACGCCTCATAATACTGGCGGATGCCCGCGATAACAGCCGTAGCATCGTCGATGGACGGCTCCTCGATCTTCACCGGCTGGAAACGGCGCTCCAGCGCCTGGTCTTTCTCAATGTATTTGCGGTATTCTGCAAACGTCGTCGCGCCGATGACCTGAATCTCCCCCCGGGAGAGCGCAGGCTTAAGGATGTTGGCTGCGTTCATCGCGCCCTCGGAATCCCCCGCCCCGGTGATGTTGTGGATCTCATCAATAAATAAAATAACATTGCCCGCCGCTTTCACTTCGCCAATGAGCCCTTTCACACGGCTTTCAAACTGGCCGCGGAACTGGGTTCCCGCCACCAGGCTTGTCAGGTCCAGCAGATAAATTTCCTTGTCCCGCAGGCGCGCCGGAACGTTCCCCTCTGCGATATGTAGCGCTATGCCCTCGGCGATGGCCGTCCTGCCCACGCCCGCCTCACCGATGAGGCAGGGATTGTTCTTCTGGCGGCGGGAAAGGATCTGGACGGTGCGGTAAATTTCCCTGTCGCGGCCCACGATGCGGTCCAGCTTTCCGTCCCGCGCCTTGCGGGTGAGGTTCTCGCAGTAATTGTCCAGAAACTTGCGTTTCTTGCCGCGGTCGTTCTTGCTCTTTACTTCCTTCTCCGGCGCTTCTTCCGTTTTCCTGCGGCCGCCGAAAATACCGAAGGGGAACGTTGCGTTGCCGCCGGGCGTAAAATCGCCGTCGCCGCCTTCGTCCGTATCGTCGTCCGGCGCTTCATCCCCGTCCGCATCGTCCTGCGGCGCCATCATCCCAAGCTGCTGCATCATGGCGGCGGGGTCCATATCTCCGTTTTCCATCATGCCGGCGAAGCGTTCTTCCATAGCCTCCAGATCCTGATCGGAGATGCCGAACTGTTTCATAATATCGTCCACGGGCTTGATGCCAAGCTCCCGCGCACACGAAAGGCAGTAGCCCTCGCTTTTCGCCTCGCCCGCCTCCAGCTTCTGTACAAAAACAATGGCGGGGCGTTTTTTGCATCTAACACAAAGCATTCAGATTATTTCCTTTCCTGTTCTCCGCATCTTACAGAAACGGATTATACGCGGAGAAAAATGAGTAAAAATAGCTGCCCGAAAGCGACGAATCGTTGACGAACGGCAGATTTCCGTTTGTGATGACCACCACGGCCCACAGCAGGCACAGGATGAGCAGCACGTTGATGAACCCGGCCACCACGCCGATACACACGCCCAGAATGCGGTTCACGCCGCCCAGAAGCGGAATCTTATTGATATTGGTGAGCACAGTGACAAGGAATGCAATGACGACACGGCACAGAACAAATGTGGCAAAAAACACCACTACGGTGATGAGCGGCACCACCAGCGGCGCAATGATCTTTTCCACCACCTGCTGAGCAATATCCGGAGCACCGGAATCCAGCATGCCGGCCGCAGAAGCCGTGATATCGTCGATGAACTTCTGCGGCAGGATGCCCGAAAGGCCGTCCAGAATGACGGACAGGTTCACCCCGCCCTGCTGCTGGATGGTACGGGCCGTCTGTTCGATGAGGCCCGATTTGAAAAAGTTTTCAAACACCGTGGGCGAAAGCTTGCCGGATACCACCCAGGCCAGCGCCAAAGACGCGAGGTTGCCCACAAGGTCCATCAAGCCCGCCACAAAGCCTTTGCGGGCGTAATGGAACACAGACACGACGATCACCGCGATGAGCGCGACGTCGATGATGATTGCCGGTGAGATATTCATAAGTATGTCCTTTCCTGCGGGATGCATTCCCCCGCATATGCTTCGGTTGCGGTAGCCGGCGTCATCCCGCGGACGCCGACGGCGGCGCGGGCGGCTCGAACACGCTCACTTCCCCCTGCTCCAGCAAAAGCAGCTTTCGGCCGTTCACCATCGCCAGCGGCTTTGCCTCCGTCACGGTTGCGCCGTAAAACACGCCGTCCAGGCCATAGCTCAGCACACCGTCATTTGTCAGAACAAACGCACCGGTACGGCTGGCTGCCACGCCGCTTGCGCGCTCGTTCACGTCGGCACTGCCCGCCTCGGACAGGGTCGCGTCCAGAATCGTAAGCTGCGTCAATGCGCCGTGTACGCCGTCGCCAAACAGCAGCACCGCATTCTTGCCCGCGCTGATGGCCGCGCTCTGCAGCGTGCGCCCACCGTAGGAATAGCGGTACAACTCTGTTCCGTCGGCCGTATCGTACACCGCGGCATAAGTATCGTACAGCACCAGCACCTCGGCATTGGTGAGGTACTGGATCTTCACGGGCATGCCCTCGGTATTGCGAATGGTGACATATTCGTCTTTACGTGTATCCATCAGGTACACGGTACCGCCCAGCGCGCCGCCTTCGGCGTAAGGGCACCCCGCTGCGAACTGCCGGTTGTCGCCGGCAAACGCGAGAGCTGTAGGCAGGTCCTGCGTCTGGAAGGTATAGATGTTCTCAAACATCGGGTCATAAACATACAGCTTTGACTTTGTAAAAACCGCCAGCGTGCCGTTGGGGCTCATAGCGCAGAGCTGGATGGCGTCATCAAATTTGTTTTCGAACAGCGTGCGGCTGCGGCTCTCCACCCGCAGCTCCTTGCCAGCGCGGTTGTATACACACACACGTGTGTTGCCCGCCGTAATGGCCGGCCTGCCGTAACCGTGCTGGATGCGCCGCACCTCGTTGCCGCCCGCGGAATAGATGGCCAGGTCCTTATCGCCTACCGCCACGAAGCCGCCTGCCAGCGGCAGCGCATTCTGATACCCGGACAGCGTAAATGAAACGGGATAGCCGGGGCTGGGCGTCAGCGCGATGCCGATGGAGTCCACCGCATCGCCCAGCAGCGCCAGCGACGCGCCGTAAATGCCGGTGAAATAGGCCAGTACCGCAGCCAAAAGCACCGCGCACACCGCAGCCGCGCGGATACGGCGCATGCGCTTGCGCCGCCGGATACGTTCAATACGTGCCGCGCTGCTCCGAGGCGGCAGGGGCTCCGCGCCGGGCACCTGCTCTTGGATGGCGCGCGGCTCGCCCGCATCGGGACGCACCGCACTCCGCGCAGGGGCGCCGGGCCTCTGCGGCGTTGTATTCTCCTGTTCGCGCCCGTCTGGTTCGCGTGGCATCAGTTCCATAAATCGTATACTCTCTTTTGCGTTTCGTTATTCCTGTTTCGCCGTTATTTCCTGCGCGGCCTGTGTATTGCCGGCTTCTTCTTCGGAGTAATTCACCTTGTAAAGGAAAAGCCCCTGCGCCGGAGCGGTATCCCCCGCCAGCGAACGTTTTTTTTCTTCCAGAATATCCCGCACGCGCTCCGGCGGCATGCGCCCCGCGCCCGCTTCCACCAGCGTGCCCACAAAAATGCGCACCATATTGTACAGGTAGCCGTCCGCGCACACATGGAACGTGATATCGTCCCCCTCACGCCGCACATGGGCGAAATACACCGTGCGCACCGTATCGGCGATATCGCTGCCGGAGGACATGAACGACACAAAATCGTGTTTTCCCACAAGGTACTGCGCCGCGCGTTCCATCCTGCCGGCATCCAAAGGCCCTGGGAAACGCCAGCACAACCCGTTCTGAAACGGGTCCGCCACGGCGCTGTTATGAATGCGGTAGATATATTCTTTGCTTTTCGCACTGTAACGGGCGTGGAAATCCTCCGGCACCCGGTGCGCCTCCGTCACTCGTACATCGTCCGGCAAAAAGCGGTTGACGGCAAGCGGAAGCTTGCGCGGCGGAATCGGCTTGGGCTGCGTGTAACTGACACAGTACCCAAGCGCGTGCACACCGGAATCCGTGCGCGAACACCCTTTCACCGGCGGCCGCACGCCGTACAGGCTTTCCAGCGCGTTCTGCAGCACCTCGCACACCGAAAGCGCATTTTTCTGCACCTGGAACCCGTGGTAGCGCGTGCCGGCAAAGCGCAGCGTAATGCAGACGTGCATAAAATTCCTCCCGGACGATTTTAACACAAACCCCTTTTACCCAATGCGTGCAAAAAACAGGTTGCTCATACCAATGGCGACAAACACCAGCACCGCCACAACAGCAATGAGGATGTCGGAACGGTGCATGTGCAGCTGCTTCAGGCGGGTGCGCCCCTCGCCGCCATGATAGCAGCGGCACTCCATGGCCATGGCCAGCTCGTCTGCCCGGCGGAACGCCGAAATAAACAGAGGAATCAACACCGGAATCAACGCCTTTACACGCTGGCGCAGATTGCCGGAATCCAGCTGCGCGCCGCGCGCCTTCTGGGCGTTCATAATCTTGTCCGTCTCTTCGATCAGCGTGGGAATGAACCGCAGAGCAATGGTCATCATCATGGCAAGCTCATGCACCGGCAAGTGCAGCTTTGCCAGCGGATGCAGAAGCTGCTCGATGGCGTCGGTCAGCACAATAGGGCTGGTTGTGTATGTCAGCAGGCTCGTGCCCGCGATCAGACAGATGATGCGCACAGCCATAATGACGGCGTAATAGATACCCTCTTTGTATATTTTCAATATCCACCAGGACACCAGCGGCTCGGATGTTCCCGTCATAAAAAACAGATTCAGCACGGCCGTAAACAGAATGATGGGCAGGATCGGCTTGATGCTTTTTCCCACGATTTTGAGCGGTATCTTCGCCACAAGGTACAAAACAGTGAGGAACACGATGGAAATAACGAGTCCCGCCGGATTCGAACCAACAAACAGCATCACGATATAGGCGATGGTGAGCAGCAGCTTCACGCGGGGGTCCATTGTATGCAGGATGGAATTGCCCGGGAAATGCTGGCCAATGGTGATGTCACGCAGCATTTACATACCCTCCTTTGCTGCCGCACGGGCGGCAAGGATGGTCTTAACAGCGTATTTTACCGTATATACGTCGGTGTCGATGTCCAGCCCCATCTCACGCAGGCGCAAAAATATCTTCGTCACCTCGGGCACCGAAAGGCCCAGCTCCAGCAGCTCCGGCGCGCGGGCAAACACCTTATCTGTGGCGTCGTACAGCGCAATGCGTCCCGCGTTCATCACCAGCACGCGGTCTGCATATTTGGCGATATCCTCCATGGAGTGGCTGACAAGGACGATGGTGGACCCGGTCTGCTTATGGTATTCCCGTATCTGTCCGAGGATCATATCCCGGCCCTCCGGGTCCAGCCCGGCGGCGGGTTCGTCCAACACCAGAAGCCGCGGTTCCATGGCAAGCACACCTGCAATGGCCACACGGCGCTTCTGCCCGCCGGAAAGCTCAAAGGGGCTGCGCTGCAAAAAGCAGCTGTCAATGCCGCAGAACGCGGCCGCACGCTGCACGCGCCGGTCGATCTCCTCCGCAGAAAGCCCCATATTCGCGGGGCCGAAAGCGATGTCCTTATATACCGTTTCTTCAAAAAGCTGATACTCCGGGTACTGGAACACCAGACCTGCCATAAAACGAAAACGGCGGATATCTTTGGGGTCCGCCCACATATCCTCACCGGCAATGTACACCTTGCCGGAGGTAGGCTTGTTGATACCGTTGAAGTGCGTGATGAGCGTGGATTTGCCGCAGCCGGTGGAACCGATGACACCCACGAACTCGCCTTCTTCGATTTCGAAGCTGACGTGATCCAGAGCCACAGTCTCGTCCGGCATGCCCTGGTTATAGATATAGGTGAGGTCTTCCACCTTCACGATTGCGGACATGCGGACACCTCCTCTGCTTTTTCCTGTGCGGCTCCGGGCGCTTTTTTTCCTGTAAGCAGTTCATACAGCGCCGCGGCGCACTCTTCCACATCAATGATGTCATCCGCCATCGGGCAGCCCGCAGCCGTGAGGGCATGGCACAACTCGGCGGCCTGCGGTACATCCAGGTGCAGCGCACGCAGCTCCTCCACATTACGGAACACCTCTTTCGGCGTGCCCTCCATAACCACTCTGCCCGCGCTCATTACCACCACACGGTCGGCTGTGGCGGCCTCTTCCATATAATGCGTAATCTGGACGACGGTGATGCCGTAGTCGTCGTTGAGTCTGTGTACCGTACGCATGACCTTTTCGCGGCCGATGGGGTCCAGCATCGCGGTGGCTTCATCCAGCACAAGGCAATCCGGCCGCATTGCGATCACGCCCGCGATGGCCACGCGCTGCTTCTGCCCGCCGGACAGCTTGTGCGGGCCCTTTTCCCTGTATTTATAGATCCCGGCCATCTGCATGGCCTCGTCCACACGCGCCCGCATTTCCGCAGGGGGGACACCCAGATTTTCCAACGCAAAAGCGACGTCCTCCTCCACTACGGTGGCGACGATCTGGTTATCCGGGTTCTGGAACACCATGCCCACCTTCTGGCGGATGTCGAACAGCTTGTCCTCGTCCGCAGTGGACATATCCTCCACGTATACTGTGCCCGCCTGCGGCAGCAGGATGGCGTTAAAATGCTTGGCCAGCGTGGATTTGCCGCACCCGTTCGCCCCCAACACGGCCACATATTCGCCGCGCTTTACGCGCAGCGAAAGGCCGTCCACAGCGCGGTGCTGATCGTCCGTATAGCTGAATGTGATATTGTCTGCTCTGAGCATTTCTTCCATGCTTTCCCGTCCGTTTCTGATCCTTTGTCCCGCGGCCCTTTGCCGCGCGGCCCCTCTTCTCAAACAACAGCTTTCCCCTGTTTTTCGATACATGTTTTATGCCCGCGGCATTACAGCCCTGCGTTTCGTGCCAGCCACCACGCCGTGGCCCCACAGGGCACCACGCCGCCCGTAGCCGTTACCGGCAGGCCGATCTCGTCGCAGGCTGTGTGCCCTCCCCACCTGGGACATACCCGCGCCCGGAGCATATACTCCATCACACTGGGCGAAAGGCCCGTAGTATAACTGTTTACCGCGACGAACAGCGGCTCGTCGCTCAAAACGCCCGCGCACAGGTCAATGAAATCGTAGATGCTGTCCTCCAGCTTCCACACCTCGCCGCCCGGGCCGCGGCCGTAACTGGGCGGGTCCATAATGATGCCGTCGTACCGCACCCCGCGGCGGATCTCCCGCGCAACAAATTTCGCGCAGTCATCCACAATCCAGCGTACCGGCTTGTCCGCAAGGCCGCTGGCTGCGGCATTCTCCCGCCCCCAGGCCACCATCCCCTTGCTGGCGTCCACATGGCATACACTGGCGCCTGCCGCCGCGCACGCAAGCGTGGCGCCGCCTGTATAGCCGAACAGGTTCAGGACCCGGATGGGCCGCTCCGCCGCCGCGATGAGCCGCGCATAGGCGTCCCAGTTCACAGCCTGCTCCGGAAATACACCCGTATGCTTGAAGCCTGTAGGAGACACCACCATGCAGATATCTCCATAGGTGATCTGCCATTTTTCCGGCATCCTGCGCCGGTATTCCCACTGTCCGCCGCCCGAAGCGGAACGGTGATACACCGCATTCGCGCTTTTCCACAGCGGGCTGCTTTCTCCGGTTTTCCAGATGACCTGAGGGTCAGGCCGCACCAGGATGGTTTCGCCCCAGCGCTCCAGACGATTGCCGTCCGTTGCGTCGATGAGCTCATAATCTTTCCAGTTGTCCGCTGCCCGCATAAAAACCTCCGGTCCAATTCTGCGGCAAGGCCCGGCGCTGCATGCGCCGGGCACGCCCGCCGTTCGTTTTACTGTTAATGAATGCGCTCGTTGATCTTCACTGCAATGCGTTCGGCGCTGGCGGCGATGGCCGCCTCGTCTCTTCCCTCCACCATGATGCGGATGAGCGGCTCTGTTCCCGAGACCCGGACCAACACGCGTCCCAGGCCCATCAGGCTCTGCTGCTGGCTCTCAATGAAGCCCGCAATGTATTCATCCTCTTTATAGCGCGCCTTTTCCTCCGGTGTAGCCTTGATATTGACCATCACCTGCGGGAAACGGGCATATACGTCGTTCAACTCGCTCATCCTGCATTTTTTCTCAGCCATCGTGCGCAGCAGCATGCCCGCCGTCAGTTCGCCGTCTCCGGTGGTGGAATGCGCCAGCAGGATGATGTGTCCGCTTTGCTCACCGCCGATGACATAGCCTTTGTCGCGCATCTCCTCCAGCACATAGCGGTCGCCCACGGCGGTGACAGCTGTTTTCATGCCGTTCTGCTTCATATACTCGATAAAGCCCAGGTTGCTCATTACGGTAACGACCGCCGTATCCTCGGGCAGCTTACCGGTGTCCTTCAGGTCTTTCGCAAGAATGGCGATGATCTTATCGCCGTCGATCTCACGCCCCTTTTCGTCTACAGCCAGGCAGCGGTCTGCGTCGCCGTCAAAGGCCACGCCGCAGTCCAGCCCGTTGTCCACCACGTATTTTGCCAGCTTATCAAGGTGGGTGGAGCCGCAGCCCTCGTTGATATTGCCGCCGTCCGGATCCGTGCCGATGAAGCGGCACGCCGCGCCCAGACGCGGAAACAGCAGCCCGGCTGCTTCACTGGCCGCTCCGTTGGCACAGTCGATGGCGATATTCAGCCCCGTCAGGTCTGCGCCGATCGCCTTTGCCAGATAATCGACATAATCCGACAAAGCCGTGTCCACGCGCCGGACGGTCCCGATGGCTGTACCGGTGCACAGCGTCAGCTCTGCGCCGTTGTTGAACACATGGTGCTCGATCTCTTCTTCCACTTCGTCCGGCAGCTTATAGCCTTCGCCGCCGAACAGCTTGATCCCGTTGAACTCCACCGGATTGTGCGAGGCTGAGATAACAACACCCGCATCCGCGCCGTATTTGCGCACCAGATGCGCCACAGCAGGCGTGGGGATGACGCCCAGCAGCTCCACGTCCGCGCCGACGCTGCAAAGGCCGGCGGCCAGTGCGCTTTCCAGCATATCTCCGGAAATACGGGTGTCCTTGCCGATGATAAAGCGGGGGCGGTGCTGCGTCTTGCCCGCCAGCACAGCCGCCGCCGCGCGGCCGATCTGCATCGCGAGCTCCGGAGTCAGGTCTTTTCCGGCAACGCCGCGCGCGCCGTCGGTTCCGAACAACTTTCCCATTGTGTCATCCTCCTCGTAAATGTTCCCTCTTAGGATAGCGAAAAAATGTGAACAAATCTAGTGTGCTTTTCCCGGCATTGTGCCCAAATCCATTTTCCGCGCAACGCCTGTTTTACAGGTCGTCCAGCGTCTGCTGGCCGCTGGCCTCAGCGGTGCCGGGCGCTTTCATGCCCAGATGCTCATAAGCATA
Organism: Ruthenibacterium sp.; assembly: GCF_017421385.1. Lineage (NCBI taxonomy): Bacteria > Bacillati > Bacillota > Clostridia > Eubacteriales > Oscillospiraceae > Ruthenibacterium > Ruthenibacterium sp. Next base: position 25,199 of record NZ_JAFOIN010000070.1, read on the forward strand.
CCGCGTCACACATCTGCCGCGGGGGGTTCGCGTCAGATAGCCGAGCTGCATCAGGTACGGTTCGCATACATCCTCCAGCGTCACGGCTTCCTCTCCCAGCGCGGCGGCAATGGTCTCCAAACCAACCGGGCCGCCGCCATACATTTCAATGATGGCCCGCAGCAGGCCCCGGTCCATCTCGTCCAGGCCCGTGTCGTCGATGCCCATACGCTGCAGCGCCTCCCGGGCGATGGATTCGTCGATCACGCCGTCGCCCAGCACAGCGGCAAAATCCCGCGCGCGCTTGAGCAGACGGTTCGCCACGCGCGGCGTGCCGCGGCTGCACTTCGCCATTTCCAGAGCGCCGCCCTCCTCGCAGGGAACATTCAAAATAGAAGCGGAACGGCGGATGATCTTCGCCAGTTCCTGCGGAGAGTAAAGCTCCAGCTTGAGCAGCACGCCGAAGCGGTCGCGCAGCGGGCTGGTAATCTGGCCCGCACGGGTCGTCGCTCCCACCAGCGTAAAGCGCGGCAGGTTGATGCGGATGGATTGTGCGGACGGCCCCTTGCCGATCATAATGTCCAGCGCATAATCCTCCAGCGCGGGATACAGCACCTCCTCCACCTGCCGGGACAGGCGGTGGATCTCGTCGATGAACAGCACATCGCCCTCCTGCAGATTCGTCAAAAGAGCGGCAAGGTCGCCGGGTTTTTCAATGGCCGGGCCGCTTGTGATGCGGATCTGCACACCCATCTCGTGGGCCACGATACACGCAAGGGTCGTTTTGCCGAGGCCTGGTGGGCCGTACAAAAGCAGATGATCCAGCGGTTCGCCGCGCATTTTGGCCGCCTGCAGGTATATCTTCAGGTTTTCCTTTGCTTTGTCCTGGCCGATGTACTCCTCCAACGTTTTCGGGCGCAGGGACGCCTCGCTGTCAAAGTCCTCCGGCTCCGGCTCCGGGCTCACAAGGCGCGGACCGTTGTCGATCTCTACGGTTTCCAGAGCCATGGATTACCTTCCTTTCCCGATGCCCTGCAAAGCAAGGCGGATAAGTTCCTGTACAGGCAAAGACGGGTCCAGCCTGGCAATGGCCTGCGCGGCCTCGCTGCCCGTATAGCCCAGGCCTGTGAGGGCGGCAATGGCCTGCGCCACGCCGCCCGTGGCTGCAGGCGCTGCCGTACCGGAAGCATCGGCCAGGCCAAGCCCCGTGGCCAGCCCCTTACCTACCTTGTCTTTCAGCTCCAGTACGATGCGCTGGCCCAGCTTGGGCCCCACGCCGCTGGCCGCAGTAAACGCCTTGTGGTCTCCCGCGGAGATAGCCAAAACAACTCTGTCCGGGCTGAGTACGCTGAGGATGGCAAGCCCCACCTTCGGCCCCACGCCGGAAACGCCCGTCAAAAGGCGGAACATCGTCTGGCTCTCTTTGTCGGCAAAGCCAAACAGCGACACATCATTCTCGGTGACATTCATACAGGTATACAGTGTACAGGTATCGCCAACAGCGGGCAGCGCGCCCGCCGTAGTGGACGGGATGGCCGCCAGATACCCCACGCCGCCGCAGCTTACCACGGCGTAATCAGGCGCTTTTTCCAGCAGCTTCCCTGTCAGGCAGTAGATCATAATTTCCTCCGGTCTTTTCCACGCGCTCCAAAGCGCATCTTTTATTTGTATGCTTGTATCCAGCTCAAATCAAAAATATCCCATTTGCTGGCGCTTTGTCAGCGCCACGCCATACTGTTTGGAACGGTAGCTGTACGCATGGCAGATGGCCATAGCCAGCGCGTCGGCCGTGTCGTCCGGTTTGGGCACGGCGGGCAGCTTCAAAAGCGTCCTGGTCATTTCCTGCACCTGCTTTTTTGTGGCCTTTCCGTAGCCTGAAACGCTTTGCTTTACCTGCAGCGGCGTATATTCGAACACCGGCACGCCTGCCTGCCGGGCACACAGCAGCAGCACGCCTCTCGCTTCGGCCACGGCGATGACCGTTTTCTGGTTGGTGGTATAAAATAGCGTTTCAATGGCCATTGCGTCAGGCTTGACGGCCGCCAGCAGCTGCGTCATATCATCATAAATTTCAGATAATCGGTCCTCAAAGGTCGTATGCGCCTTTGTGGTGATGGCCCCATACTGAAGCGTGGTAAAAGTGTTTCGGGTATAATCCAGCGCGCCGAAGCCGACGATGGCATATCCCGGGTCGATGCCCAATATCCGCATGGCGCGCCCTCCCATTTCTTGTGCCGCGCCCAACCTGCCGAACGCGGCAAAAACCGCATCCATGCACATTGCCGCGCAAGCAGCAGACTTGGAGTTATTATACCATAAACCCCACACGGATACAACAAAACCCGTACACACCGCACATAGAAAATGAATGCGCTTTGTGCAAAACAACCGTGCCGTCATTTTGTATCCTTGTGCCAAACCGTTTCGGGACGCCCGGCGGAAAGCCGGTAAAGCAACCGCCTTCCGGCCGCAGCTGAGGTCAAAGACATTTCCTTGTGCGGAAACACCTTTATGAAACGCTGTTCTGTTTTCTGCAAAAAGCAAACCCGACGCCGCAATGGCGTCGGGTTTGCTTTGCATTCGATATGGTGGACAGTAAGGGACTCGAACCCCTGACCCCCTGCACGTCAAGCAGGTGCTCTACCAGCTGAGCTAACTGTCCGTAATTTCTGCGGCTTTGTTATTATAGCAAATCGTTTCCTGGATTGCAACCTCTTTTTTCGATTTTTACAAAAAATATTTGCCTGCAGCCGCCTGAAACCGCCAAATTTCTTGACATCCCCTTGTACATATTATAAAATGTTATGTCTGACAAAATCAATACACATATAAAAAAGAGGAACGGAACGTTTATGGAACAGAAAAATATTCGCAACATCGCGATCATTGCCCACGTCGACCACGGCAAAACGACGCTCGTGGACCAGATGCTCAAGCAGAGCGGAGCGTTCCGCGAAAACCAGCAGGTTGCCGAGCGCGTAATGGACTCCGGCGACATCGAGCGCGAGCGCGGCATCACCATCCTTGCCAAAAACGCCTGTACCTATTATGACGGCGTGAAAATCAATATCGTGGACACCCCGGGCCACGCCGATTTCGGCGGCGAAGTGGAACGCGTTTTGAAGATGGTCAACGGCGTGCTCCTTTTGGTGGACGCCGCCGAGGGCTGCATGCCCCAGACACGCTTTGTGCTGCAGAAAGCCCTGCAGCAAAATCTTTCCCTTGTCATCGCCGTGAACAAGATCGACCGTCCCGATGCGCGCATCAAGGAAGTCATCGACGAGATCCTTCTGCTCCTGATGGACCTTGGCGCCACGGACGAGCAGCTGGACAGCCCGATGGTATTCTGCTCCGGCCGTGCGGGCACGGCAAGCTACAGCCCCGATGTTGAGGGCCAGAATCTGGAGCCGCTGTTTAAGACGATCCTCGATTATGTCAAGCCGCCCGAGGGCAACCCCTCCGCGCCTCTTGCGATGCTGTGCTCCTCGGTCGACTACAACGATTTTGTAGGCCGTATCGGCATCGGGCGTGTGGAGAACGGCTCCATCCGTGTGGGCCAGGAGGTGTCCGTATGCGACTGGCATGACAAAGATCTCTCCAAAAAAGGGCGCATCACCGCGCTGTACAGCTTTGAGGCCAATGGCCGCACTCCCATTGAATCCGCCGACGCAGGCGATATCGTCGCGTTCAGCGGCCTGACGGACATCAACATCGGCAATACCCTGTGCGACACGCAGATGGTCGAACCCCTGCCCTTCGTCAAGATCAACGACCCGACGGTCGAAATGACCTTTGCCGTCAACGACAGCCCATTTGCGGGTAAAGAGGGCAAATTTGTCACCAGCCGCCAGATTCGTGACCGCCTGCATAAGGAACTGCTCAAGGATGTGGCGCTGCAGGTGGAGGATTCTCCCACCAGCGAGTCTTTCCGCGTGATGGGCCGCGGCGAGATGCATCTTTCCATCCTGATCGAGACGATGCGGCGCGAGGGCTACGAGCTGCAGGTGTCCCCGCCCAAAGTGCTGCTGCACGAGGTGGACGGCAAAACGATGGAACCCATGGAGCATGTCGTTATCGACGTCCCCACTGAATACCAGGGCAGTGTGATGCAAAAGCTGGGCAGCCGTAAGGGCGAGCTTGTCCAGATGGCGCCTCTGGGCTCCACGCGCATGCGCGTGGAATTCCGCATCCCCTCCCGCGGCCTGTTCGGATACCGCAGTGAGTTTCTCACCGACACACACGGCGAAGGCATCCTGAACACCATTTTCGATGGATATGACGAATGGCGCGGAGACCTTCCTGCCCGCAGCACCGGCAGCCTGATCAGCTATGAAACCGGTGTGGCCGTGGCCTACGGTCTGTTCAATGCGCAGCAGCGCGGTACGCTGATCGTGGACCCGGGCGACAAGGTCTACGAGGGCATGGTCGTTGGGTACAGCCCTGCCGGCGAGGACATCACCGTCAATGTATGTAAAACCAAGCATCTCTCTAATACCCGCGCCTCCGGCAGCGACGACGCGCTGCGCCTGGTGCCTGTGTCCAAATTCAGTTTGGAAGAAAGTCTGGAATTTCTGAAGCCGGACGAACTTCTTGAGGTCACACCAAGCAGCATCCGTATCCGCAAACGTATTTTGAACCACGACCTGCGCATGAAAGCCACCAAGGGCGGCAAAAATATCGGCTGAGCAAAAAACGCATAGATTCTGACCAAAACAGCGCCGGAACAGTTCCGGCGCTGTTTTTTTGGAGCACAGTACGCGCCTATTTGCTCAGGGTTCCCGCCTATTGGAGCGCGGAGAGCGAACGCCTCCATTGCTGATCCGCCAGGCCTGCGTCTTTCAGTTCGATGCGCTCGTCGATAAAATCCCACCGGTCCTGCGGGGAAACGAACTGAAGAAGCAGCCAGCGGGTAACGCACCAGCGCGGCAGATCCGTATCGCACCTGTAATACGGCCCGGTCTGCTCGGGATGACGCACCGCCCATTCTGTGGACGGGTTGTCCGTTTCTCTTTTGTCCAAAGCCACGGTATTGGCATTGACATCCACCTCGAACACCACCAGCTTCTGCGTGCCGTTGTGCAGGCGTTCGTTCAGATAGGCCCGGGCGGCAAATTCCGCCGCCTCGATGGGACGTGCAGCCAGCGACACAAAGCCCGGCTCCGTATTGCGGTAAACCGCCCGGTTTCCGTTGGTCCGATAGATCCATCCCTCCGCAACAATCGATTTCGCCCGGGAATATGTCGTTCCATGGTACAATATCACGCTGTTTCCATCTCCGTTCTTTCACGCAGCCTTTCATTGCCCGGCCGAAACGCCCAAGCGCTTTGCAGCAAAAGCTGCTTCGAGCCGTTTTCGCGGCTGGCGGGCGGCCTGAATTCTTTTCCGGCTGTTTTGTCTATCCAAAGATACCCCACTCTCCCATTTCATTTCAATCGTTTCTGCGTGAAAATGCTCTGAAGCGGCGTGAAATCGCTGTCGAAACCGGAAGAAAAAACGGCCGTGAGCAACGCTCCCGGCCGTTCTCTTATTTTATTCTTTTCATTTCGGCCGGCATGTATCCCAGCCAGCATCGTAAGGGCCACAACGGGCACGCTCGCCACAGCAGCAGCCGCACCGCGGCGCAAAGCCGGGCTATACAGCCACATGCTCAGCAGAGCGGCACCCAGAACCACCGCACACACCACGGCCGTACGCAGCCGCAGCTTTCGCCGCAGTTCCCGTGTGTCCTCTTCATCCGGCATGACGCAAGGGGCCTTGCACCAAAGCGCCAGGCATCCCGCCGCCCACGCTGCAAACAGCAGTGCAGCGCTCTTTGCGGCAACGGCCGCAAGCAACAGCCCCGCGCCCCATACGGCAATACTGGACAGCGCACAGGAAAAAGGCGTTTTCGCATGCCATCCGCCTACTGTTTTCCGCAGCACCGTATAGACGGCAAGAAACACTGCGGACAATGGCAGTACGCCGAAAGCCCAAGAGACCGCCAGCACCACACCGTAGCTCAAAAGATTGGAAAGTATGGTCTGGATGCCGTATACCTGTACCTCCAACTCATCTTCGGTGATCACGCCCTTCTCCAGCAGGACCCCCGCAAACCAGTCAGCAAATCTGTCAATCATACCAGCGCCTCTTTCGCGCTCTCCCATACAAACACCTGCTCCACCGGAGCGGCCGCGTCTATGGGCAGCAGCAAATCGACCACGAACCGCCCGGGCTGTGCCAAACGCAGGGAGTATACACCATCGTACTTCTGCACGGTTTTCTTAATCTGCCCCACGCCAAGGCCGTGGCCCGGCAGGTGTTTGGTGCTTTCATGGCTTTCCGCCTGCTCCTCGCGGCCCGGTGCAACGGGATTTTCCATATGGATACTGCAAAAGAAATCGGATGGGCGCACCGTCAGCCGAATAAACCGTTCCGAATGGTTCTCCAGATACATATTCGCCTCAAAAGCATTGTCCCAAAGGTTGCCCAGCAGTGTGCACAGGTCCACTGGATCGGTCTTCATTTTCGGCACCTCAAGGCGTAGGGATACACGAATGCCGTTTTCTCTTGCGGCAGGAAGTTTCGCGTTCAGAATGGAGTCCACAGCCAGATTCCCGGAGTTCACCATCGTCGAGCTCTCATTTGTTTTATTACGCAGCGCTTCAATATAGCCCAGTGCTTCATCGCCTCTGCCTGTCTGAATCATCTGTCCGATGACGGAAAGGTGATTGAAGAAATCATGCCGCCAACCCATCAGGGTCTTGTGCGTATCCAGCAGATTTTGATACTGCGTATCCTCCAGGCCCTTGAGCTTCAGCTCGGCTTCCTGCCGCGCCGCCATTGCCGTGTAGCGGGAAATCGAGACCGTCTGCCACAGGCACAGGATATTCACCAGAAACAACAGAACCGCCACCAGCAGGAACAGGCCGTCGTTCACTCCCGGCACCATAAAATTCGGTTCCAAAAGCAGCATAATAACGCCGCTCACCGCTGGGATGAACACAGACAGCATCCAATTCCGCCAGGAAAGCGTGAGACGGAACGCCTTGCGTGTGACAAGCACCACGGCTGTGGCAATGAGCAGCCTCGTGGCAAGCGTATTGACCATGAAGAATGCCGACTGTTCCGAAAAATAAGTATACGGGTCGATCGTCGGAAAAAACATCAAAAGCGCGCTGCTGTATATGAAGTCGATTGAAAAAAAGAGTACCGAGCAAAATGCGGGCCAGAACAGGCGCATCATCACCGTTCCCCGAAAGAGCAAAAGCGAAAACGCGGCGTAGACGCACGTCATCACACCAAGGCCTATCATCCCGGAGAGCCAGCAATTACAGGCGAACAGCACCGCCGCCAGCACGGGAAGGAACAGATAATAATACTTGGGCTGCCGGAGACGTGTCCGCATCATTTTCCGGAAAAGATACAGGATCAAAAAGCAGTCGAACACATCCACTAAATACTGCCATGTATTCCACAGGATATTCTCCATCATTGCCCTCCTCTCAGAGCAATCAGAGCGTCCTTGACGCTTTGAAAATAGGTCGTGCTTACCAGAATCTCCCTGCCGTCAACAAGTGTGATGCTATTCCGCCGCAGGCCCTTCACCGCATGAAGGTTGACGATATAGCCGCGGTGACACTTTTTAAAATCCTCTGCCGGCAGGAGTTTTTCCATCTGCGCAAATGTGAGCGCATAGCTTTGCGTTTTATCGTATGTATAAACGATGCTGCTGTGGTTGCTTGCCTCCACATACAGTATTTCTGTGAGGAAGTATCTGTCCTGCTGGGAAATACCGCGCTGCAGCACGATGCTCCTGCGCTCTTTGAGACGGCAATTCCTGGCGATATAATCCATTGCAGCGTCGATGCGTTCCTGCTCCACGGGCTTGATGATATAGTCCTGTGCGTGCACTGTATAGCCCTTGAGCGAAAGCTCCGGATGGTTCGTAACAAACACGATATCCGCCGAACAGCCCGCACCGCGCAGCTCCTGCGCAAAAGCGAATCCGTCCTTCCCGGGCAGTTCCACATCCAGAAAAACGGCATCGTATGTACGCAAATCCGCCGGCCCCACTTCCGCCACGCACTGCACAGCCGTGATGCTGACGCCTCCATGCCGGCTTCCCCAGCTTTGAACCTGCCGCCGCAGTCTTTCCAATTCATAATAATTATCTTCCGCAATGAACACCTGCATTGAGCCCTCTCCTACCAAAAATGATGATTTCGCGCGTTTCAGACCGGGGTTCGCGCAGATTCCCTTGCGCCCGCAGCAGATTTGCGGTATACATTTCCTTATGGGATTCCCCCGCAAACCATTCACCCAATCAAAAACAGGAGGTACATCATGAAAAAATGTGAAAAGGGATTCTTCAAAGCATGCTCCAAATTCATCGGCAAAGCCGCCAAGATCGGCGCCAATGACCGTTGCTATGGCCTGCATTATCAGCCCAAGAAGCCGGCCGCTCTGAAAAAATAATCCGGTCACCCAGTCCAAAGCAGTGCAGGCATCTTGTCTGCACTGCTTTTTTGCTGTCCTCCCGTTATGGAAAAACAGCAGCAACCGTTCCTATCTCCTGTCCGCGCCCTATCATTTTACCCTGATTTCCAGATTTCGGCAACATATTCCCAAAAGCCGTAGAAACAAGCACAAATAGCGTGGGACGTTAACCGATATGCAAAACGCGAAACGGCCCGTCATTTTCCAGCCCTTCACCAGCCTGGCTCAACGTAGGGTAGAAGTTTCCATTTTCCCCCAGGCTGCCGGAGCTCCAGCGCACAGTGCAGCCTGGACGGTACGCCCCACCCTGTGCATCCACAAATGTGTATGAAGAATGGGTTTCTATGACTTTGCCGGATGTTCCGTCCGAGTGTTCCGTCCTGACAACAAGCCACACTTTCGCATCTGCTGCCGGCGCTTCATCAGACGGAAAAGTCTCCCGCAAAAACGGCCCCAAATCGAATGTCCAAACAACCTCCCTACGCATCTTTGAGCCGTCGGATGCAGTTTCTTGTGTACGGGATATCCACACGGCTTCCTCGTCCCACAGGACCCAATTCCACGCCTCGCCGCTCAGCGGGTCCAAAGCAGTTACCCTCGCCACTGGCCGTGTGCACTCGTGTCCGGCTGCATGCACCGAAAACGGTGCGGGCAAAAAAGCCAGTACAATTACAAGCCCCAGCAGAGCCAAGCCTGTCCTTTTCATATCGAACCTCCCTGTTTGCACCTCGCAGCGCAAAACACGCATACCGCCGCTCTTCCTGAAAAAATCATAGTCTTGCCCGGGCCGGGACACAAGTCTCCCCGCGTGAAAGCCCCAAGCAGAAGCGTGAAAACAGGTAATTGTGTTTCTCCGCCGGATGTCTTTTCCTTTTGCGCATAAACATTTCTTCGACAAAATAAGAATACTGTGATATACTGCTTTTATTGCGTAAAAGAGGAGGAACCGACCGTGACAACACAAGAACGATTTGCTCGCCGCCGCAAAAAGCTGGAAGAAAAGCTGACCCGGCTGGATCTTCAGGAGGCGCGCACGCTCCAACGGGAACAGGCGCACGACGAACAGATCGCGCGCGACCTGGCCGGGGTTCCCGGCCATTTTGCCCACGGCCTTAATTTTTATAAGCTGTTCTGGGTGTTTTTTCTTTGCTGTTTCCTGGGAGTGGTCATCGAGACTATTTTTTGCTGGATCGCCTCCGGCAGGCTTTCACAGCGCACCGGCCTCGTGTGGGGGCCTTTCAATCTGATCTACGGCATCGGCGCGGTGCTGCTCACCGTCTGCCTGCATCCGTTCATCGGAAAAAGCGACCGCTGGATCTTCATCGGCGGTTCCATCATCGGAGGCGCCTTCGAGTATTTCTGCAGCTGGCTGCAGGAAACCGTGCTGGGCACCGTGAGTTGGGACTATACCGGGTATCCTTTCAACCTGAACGGACGCATCAATCTGCTGTATTGCCTGTTCTGGGGCGCACTGGCGCTGGTATGGGTGAAAGAGGTATTTCCACGGCTGAACGGCTTTATCGAACGGCGCGTTTCCAAAACCTACGGTGTCGTCATCAGTTGGGTGCTCATCGCATTTATGCTTGCGAACTCTCTTGTAAGCGGCGCGGCGGTGCTGCGCCAGAGCCAGCGTTATGAAGGCGTCCCCGCAACGCACGCCTGGCAGCAGGTGCTGGACGACCGTTTCCCCGACAGCCGCCTCGCTAAGATCTATCCCAGTATGGTGCGCGTGGAAGAATAAAAGACACGACTGCCGCACCCCTCAAAAAGCCAAAAGAGCGCCGTGCTTTCGCAAAAGCACGGCGCTCTTTCAGCTTGACGAAAAAGCAGCGCTTTTTCGTCAAGCTGCCTACGAACAGGGCCTGCGGCCCCGTTCGCCGCGCACGGCGCGGAGTTATTTTAAATGAAAAAGGGGTTCACCACCCCTTTTTCAAGCTTTTTCCCCGGACGTTTCTTTTACCTCTTTGCCTTTTTCGACAGTCTGAGCCTCCCGCCCTGCCATACGCAGGGCGGGAGGCTTCTTTTGCTGTACACAGGGTCTGCGTCATCCCCACACGGGAAATGAAAGCTCGGCCACCGCTCCGCCGCCGACCGCATTGCGAAGCGCCAGCGCGCCGCCGTGACGCCTGGCGACATCGGCGGCAAACGTCAGGCCCAGACCCATATGGCCGTCCTGCGGGCGGCTTTTTTCGCCTGTGTACAGCGGCTGCATGCCTTTGGCAAGCGCCTCGGGCGTAAAGCCCGGCCCCGTGTCCTGTACGGTGAACACCGCACGGCCCGCGCCGTCCGGGGCGCGCCTCACATGGCTTTCCAGCGTTACTGCCCCGCCCCGCGGCGTGTAGCGCGCGGCATTCTCCACAAGATTCACCAACGCACGCAGCAGCTCCGCCCGGCGCATGGGCAGCATGGACGTTCCATCCGTCAGCAGGCGAAATACACAGCCCCGCGCCCGGCAGAGAGCCTGGCCCTGGGCTTGTATCTCAGCCAGGAACTCCGGCAGGGAGACCCGCTCCGTCTCCTGCGGAGCGGCATGCTCCTGCGCGCCGTCCGACGCAGCGGGCTCCGGGTTTTTTACCGTATCCGCACTGTCCGCACCCGCAGCCAGCGCCCTCAGCGAGGCAATGTATTCCCCCGCGTAGCGCGTATTGCGCAAAATGGCATCCACATTCGCGCGCTGGGCGTCGCTTAGCGCGTCCTCGGCCAGCAGTTCGGCGTTGCCGCCGATGATCGTGAGCGGCGTTTTCAGGTCATGCGCCAGCGCGGCCATCTGCTCTGCCCGCTGCTGCTCCATACGCCACTGGGCCTGCAAAGAACCGGAAAGGTTCTCCTTCAGCGTGCGCATGGCGTCCATTGCACCGTCCAACTCCCGCACGCCCGCCGAGGAAAAATCTCCGCCCTCCAGCTGCCCCTCCGCAATGCGTGCGCTGGCGGCGGCCAGCTTATCCGCTGCACGGCGCAGCCTGCGCGTGTAATGCCGTGTGATAAGCGTTACCGTTGTCACCAGCACCACGGCGAGCAGCACCAGGCTGGCAAGCTCAAAATCCGGAAGAACGCCGCGCAGGGCCTCGTTGCCGTAAAGCACGCTGTAATCGAACTGAAACAGGCACAGCGACCCATCGCTGAAATCCACACGCTGGTAAAACCACGCCCCTCCCTCCAACGTCCGCCGGGCCTCCTTCGCGTCCGCCAGCCGACGGCCGGAAAGGTTCGTCTCCAGCACTGTGCCGTCCGGGGCGAAATAAACATAATTGCACAGTTCGTCTGCCAGCGATGCGTCAAAGCTGCCTTGCAGGCGCATTGCGGCCGCCGCGTCCGAGGCATGGTCACTCTGCGTGCGAGCGGGCAGCACAAAACCCGCGTTCATCAGCAGCATGAGCGTTATCCACCATGCCGCCGCCAGTGCTGCTGCCGAAACGCCTGTCAATATCAAATAGCGCCACAGCAGCGCACCCAGGCTCACATTTCTTCGTTTTTCCATTTGTACCCGATCCCCCACACCGTTTCGATCGGCGCGCCGCCCGCCGCTTTCAATTTAGCGCGGATGTTTTTCACATGCTCGGTGACGGCGGAATCGTCCGCACAGCCGTCATAGCCGAATACCGCCTCGTAGATCTGTTCCTTGCTGAACACCTGTCCCGCGTGAGTGGCCAGATATTCACAGATGGCGTATTCGCTTTTCGTCAGCGGCAGCGCCGCATCGCCGTAGTACAGCGTTTTGGAAGCCAGGTCGAAATCAAACGCACCGCGCCGCACGCGGCGGGTGGGTACGCGCGCCTCCCGCCGCAGATGCGCCGCCACACGGGCGCGCAGCTCCGCCACGCGAAATGGCTTCGTCAGGTAATCGTCGCCGCCAAGGCCCAGTCCGCGCAGAACGTCCGTTTCCTCCGCTCTTGCGGTAAGGAACAGGATAGGGCACCCTGCCAGGGCGCGAATGCGCGCGCAGGTGGCAAAGCCGTCCTCGCCGGGCATCATCACATCCAGCAGGATGCAGTGCGCCCAGGCGCAGTGCTCCGGCGTCACCTGCGCTCCGCATGCCAACGCCGTTACGGCATGCCCGTCCCGCTCCAATGCGCCGCGCACAAGCGCGCGCATGTCCGCATCGTCGTCTACCACCAGAATGTGTGCCACAGTCTCGCCACCATTTCAATCAGTCATTGCATCCATAAATACAAAAGCCACGAAAGCCCGTACAAAACATAGACGTGCGCGGGATAGAACACATAAAAGAAATACTTGCCGCCGCGCCCGGAGGCGCCGCGCTGCCCATTGTACAGCAGCATGAACACAGCTGAAAACGCGCCCATCCACTCGAACGCCTGATTAAAGATAAAATCCCACGTCGCACCGGGGTAAAGCACCGCCGTGCTTCCGTACACCAGAAGGTAAAATGCGGCGAAAGCCAGCGCCTCCAGCTTCGTGCTTTTCAGCCGGCACAAATACATCAGAAGGCCGCACAGGATAAACAGCGTGCCGCCGTCCATGATCATGGTGTGCATGGGCAGCGCCGTAAAGCCCAGCAGCGTCAGCCAACCTTCCGCCTGCGGGAACATCGGATATATCACCATCAGCATGAAAAACGGCCAGGCGAAAGGCAGCACCAATGCGGCCAGCCCGCGCAGCCACCGCTTTTGCCGCAGCCAGTCCACACCCTGCAGCATGGGCAGCAGAACGGCAAAGGTCGCCAGCATCTGGTTCATCGGATAAAAGCCGTCGGGACGCCTGCAGAAATCGAACAGAATGCAGCAGAACTGCACTGCTCCCATGCCCACGGAAACAAGGTAAATGCGCAGAAAGTAGCGCCGTCTGTCATGGGTGTGGATGAAGCCCTCGATCAGGCAGAACAGAAACAGCCCGGCAGAAAGCCGCCCCAGCTGCGAAAACAAAAGCGGTACCGCGCCTGTGAACTCGAAAAAATAATGGATATGGTCCAGCACCATGAGCACCAGCGCGATCCATTTCAGCTGCGCAGTGGTAAGGCCACGGCGCAGCCCCGTTTTTTGCATTGTGTTTTCCAAACAGATACACTCCTCTTTTTTGTTGCTGGAACGAGTATATCCGCCGTTTCTAAGGAATTTATAAGGGCGCGCAAAAATCATTCGCCGCGAGCCGCCTCCAGCGGGACCGGTATTTCCCTCCCCAGACTGAAGGAATAGATGGTGCACCGCTCCACGCGCACGCCCAAACGTTTTTCCACAGCTGCCCGGTACAGCAGAAGCTGCTTTGCATACGCCTGCAAAAGCTGCTCCGGCGTTTTGCCACGGTCCGTTTTATAATCCGCGATCTCCGCCGTATCCCCATTCACCAGCACCGCGTCCGCAATGCCCTGCACCAGCACAGGCTGGTGCGCGAACGGTTCGGGCAGCGTATCGTCCACGAACTTCGCGGGCACCGCCGTAATAAAATCGTACTCGCGCAGCAGCTTCTTAGCCTCGCGCATGCGTGCCGCCAACGGGCTTTGCAGGAATGCGGCCATGCGCGGCAGCTCCAGCTGCCCTGCCAGCGCTGCGTCCAGCCAGCCGCCCTCCACAAGGCGCGCCACCTCGCCGGACAGGTCGTTTGCCGCAGCGGCAAGGTCCGCGAACTGCAGCGCCGCATGCAGCGCCGTGCCGCGTTCCGCCGCTGTCAGCCCCTCTTTGTAAAGGAACGCCGGGCGCGCCAGAACCGGGGCCGCGCCCTCATGGACAAGGCCTGAAACACTCAGCTTTGCGGGCAGCGTGCACAACGGCGCATTTTCATACCGTGCGCCGAAATTCTGCAAAAGCTGTTCCAGCAGCGCTGCGTCCGGCCGGGCTGTGCGCACAAAGGCAGACGGCTCATCCGCCGCCTGCCCGGCGGGCTGCGCGGGCACTACGCGCGCGCGCATATGCCCCCGCGCCGCATAGACAGGCAGCAATGCGCCGCCCGCGTATTTGCGCAGCTCTTCGCAGTCCGGGTGCAGCAGCGCGGCCGTACACAGCCATTCGCTGAACGAAAGCGCCTGTGACAGCGTGTACGGCTCCGCTCCGCCCGTGCCCGCCAGCGTGGTTGCCAGCGCTGAAAGTGTTTTTTCCGGGTTTTGCAGCGGCGCCGTAACAATGAGCTTGTCCCGGGCGCGGGTGAGCGCTACATACAGGATGCGCATTTCTTCGCTGACGGCCTCGCTGCGCTGCGCCATACGCACCGCGCGGTGGGGCACAGTGGAATACAGCCCGCCGTCGCCGTCCGCACGCAGGTTCATGCCCAGCCCCAGCGACGGGTGGAACAGCACCGGGTTGGAGGTATCGCGCAGATTGAACCGCCGGGCTGTGTCCGCCAGGATGACCACCGGAAATTCCAGCCCCTTGGAGCGGTGGATGGTCATAATGGAAACCGCCCCCTCCGGCAGCACCGGCGTGCCGCCGCTTTGCACAGCGCCGCTTTCCACCGCGCTGTCCACCACCCGCAGGAACGCGGCCAGCCCTCCCGCGCCGCCCCGGTCCACACCGGCGGCCCAGGCCGTAAACGCCCGCAGCGTCTCCCGCCGGGCGGGGCCGTTTTCCATCGCGCCCACAGCCGCGAAGTAATGCGTGCGGGCGAATATCTCGCCGCACAGCTCCTCCACGGACGCGGTGGCGGCCAGCCGCCGCAGCGCCCGCAGCGTTTCCAGAAAAGCCTGTGCCTTTGGCTCTTCGCTTTTCAGCAGCGCCGCGTACAGGCTGCCGCGCGGGGCCAGCAGGCGCAGACGCGTCAAATCGTCCGGCGTGAATGAAAACATCACCGATACCAGCGCCGCGGCCAGATGTACGTCCTGTCCGGGGTTGTCGATGACCCGCAGCAGAGAAAGCACGGGAGAGACCTCCGTGGACGTAAGAGGGCTCTCGCCCGTGTCTGCAAAGGACGGAATGCCCCTCCGCGCGAACTCCGCCGCATAAAGGCCGAACCGCGCACGGCTGCGCAGCAGCACGCAGATATCACCGTAGCCGCACCGCCGCGTGCCGCCGCCCTTTTCGCGCACGGCAAAGCCTTCCTTCACCAGGCGCTCCACCGCATCCGCCACCGCGCCCGCGTCTCCCAGGGCGGTGTCGCCGCCGCTCATGTCCACAATATCCAGCTCCATGGGGCCGCCGTCGTATCCGTCGTCCGCGCCGCGCACCAGCATTTCGTCCCCGTTGTAGTCCACGTCGCCCACTGTGCGGCTCATCACACAGGCAAACACATCATTGATCTGGTCGATGATATTGCCCGCGCTGCGGAAGTTGTGGCCCAGGGTGACGGTGGCCGGGTGAGGGCCGCCGGGCGTATAAGGCGCAAAACCGCCGCGCTTGCCGATGAATATCTCCGGGCTGGCCAGACGGAAGCGGTAAATGCTCTGCTTCACGTCGCCCACAAAAAACAGGTTGGAGCCGTCGTCGTTGGCGAGGCACTGATACAAAAGCGCCTGCAGGGCATTGGTATCCTGATATTCGTCCACAAGCACCGCGTCGAACCCGCGGGACACCGTGCGGGCCACAGCCGTTTTTTCGCCGTTTTCACCGCACAGCAGCTCCAGTGCCAAATGCTCAAAATCGCTGTACTCCAATGCCTTTTCCGCCAGCTTATCTTCGTACAGCCGCGCTCCGAAGGCCTTTGCTCCACGGGCCAGAGCCGCAGCCATAGGCGCAATGCGGGCACGGTCTTCTTCAAATTCGGCCTCCGTGCACAGGAATACATCTTTTTTCAAACGCTCCGCAGCGTCCTTGGCGGCGGCGCGCAGCGCCTTCACCGCATTCATTCCCGGGCTTTGATATCCGCGCACAGCCTTGAACGCGGGCGGCTTGTATTCGGCCGTATAAACAGCCGCACTGTCCCACCGGCCCGCGCCGATGTATTCCAGCAGCGCCGCGAAAAACGCCGCGTCGCTGTCCAGCGCCGGTGCATAATTGGCAAGCTCCGGCTCCTGCGCGACGATGCCCTTCGCCGCATCCAGCAGGCGCAGTGCGCTGCGCGCGGCCCGCCCGGCGTTTTCCAGCAATGTACGGCCCCATGCCGTTTGGCCCAACGGCTGTCCGCTTTCGTAGGCTGCGCAGATGCTTTGCAGCGCCGCTGCGGGATGGGGCAGCGTGCGGGAAAAATCATACAGCCCCAACACCGCGGCAGCGGCGCTGGCGTCGCTGCGGGCGCGGCCGTACAGTGAGGCAAACGCGCAGAAATCCGCGTCCTCATAAAGCTCCTCCAGCACGGCGGAAAGCGCGTTCTGGCGCAGCGTATAGGCCTTTGCGTCATCCGCCAGCTCAAAATCCGGCGGCAGGCCCAGCTCCGCGAAATAGCGCTTGAGCAGCTGCATGCAGAATGCGTCGATGGTACAA
This sequence comes from Ruthenibacterium sp., assembly GCF_017421385.1. Lineage (NCBI taxonomy): Bacteria > Bacillati > Bacillota > Clostridia > Eubacteriales > Oscillospiraceae > Ruthenibacterium > Ruthenibacterium sp. The sequence goes on from NZ_JAFOIN010000070.1 coordinate 41,956, forward strand.
ATGTTGGCGCGCCCCAGCAGCAGCCGCTGACGGCGCAGGTACGCACTCTCGGGGTGCGCGGCCGCCTCGGCCGCAAGCCGTACCGCGATGCGCCCGCGCAGCTCTTCGGCCGCAGCGCGGGTGAAGGTGACGATCAGCAGCCTGTCGGCCGCGACCGGATGTGCCGCATCGGTGATCAGCCGCACCGCGCGCTCCACCAGCACCGCTGTTTTGCCGCTGCCTGCCGCCGCCGAGACCAGAAGCGTACCGCCCCGGTCCTCGATGGCGGCGCGCTGGGCCGGCGTCCATTTCGGCGCGCTCATATATTTCCCTCCCCCTGTGCTTTGCACGCGTCCGCACGCGTTTCAAACACATCCTTCGGCGCCTGCACGCTTGTTTCGCCCCGCCCGTCCTCGTGCAGGCAGACGGGACGGTAATCGCATACGTCGCAGGGACAGTAGGCCGCCGTGCGAAGGGGCACCGCGTCTATTTCACCCGCGTACAGGCCCCGGGCCATCTCCACCACCAGCGCGTCCAGATGCTTTTCAATATTGCCCAGCTTTTCCAGGCTTGCCAGCTTGGCGCTGGCGCGGGGCGCGCCGTCCTTTCCAAAGGCGAACGGTACGAACATGCCCGTGGCGTCCCGGTCCATGCCGCGCACCACCAGTTCGTCGTTGAGCACCAGCCCGTCCACCTTGTACACCGGGGCCGCCGCTGCCTCGGCACGGGAGCCGGTTTTCAGCACAGGGTCCCCGGCCAGATACAGCACGCCCGCGGCCACGGGGTTTTTGTATACCTGCGCCGCGTTGCTGCGCAGCGTGAACAGATACAGCAGCATCTGCGTGTTCAGGCCGCAATACACCTCGTCCAGATTAAATGCTTTGTTTCCCGTTTTGTAATCCACCACGCGCAGATAGGTCCTGCCCTCCCGCTCCATTACGTCCACACGGTCTATCTTGCCCTGCACCTGCACGGTACGGCCGTCCGGCGTGCGCAGCGTCAGCGGAGGAACCGCGCCCTCCCCTGTTCCGATCTCCTGCTCAAAGGCGGCCGGGTGGAACAGGCTTTGGGCCTGCTCCGCCTGAAGATATGCCAACAAACGCGTTACGCCGCGCTTCAGCCGTTCCACCAGATAGGCAAAGCGCCGCCCTGCGGCGGGCATGTTTTCGGCCACGTATTGGTCGGCCACCTCGCCGGCCAGCCGGGCCAGCTCCTCCGGCGCAAGACGCGGGAACTCCGCGCCCGCGCGGCGCATCACGTGCTCCAGGATATAATGCACCAGGCTGCCGCTCTCCAGCGGAGAAAGCTCCGCGCGTCTGCGCGGACGAATGCGCAGGACATACTGCAGAAAGTAAGAAAACCGGCAGCGGTAATATTGTTCCACACGCGTGGGTGAAAGCGTGAGCCTGTCGCCCAAAAGCGCCCCCAGAGGGCGCGTCTCCCGCGCGAAAAAGTGCGCGGGCCGTGCGGCGCGCTCCATGGCGGCCAGGCTCTCCGCCATCGTGTCCTGGCGGCGCAGAGCGGCCTCCAGCGCCGCGGTCTGAGGCGTATCCTCCCGGTAGGCAGCTCCCAACAAGTCCAGGGCGGCGGCCGGTGTGGGTGCGCGCTGGGCTTCGTCCAGTACGTCTGCCGGAGGAGCCAGTGCCTCCACCAGCGGCTCCATCGCCGCGCTCAACGGCGCGCCGCCCGCCTCGGGAGGGACAAAGCTGACATACAGCGCCTGCGCCGGCGCCGTCAAAGCGCGGTAAAAGAACATCTGTTCCAGCAGCGTGCGGTTTTCATAGCTGCCGGGCATCTCCACGCCGCCCTGCACCAGCAGATCCCTGTCCGCGTGGGAGAGCAGGCCGCTCGCGCCCAGCAGCTTTGGAAACTTGCCCTCGCTCACACCCAGCACAAAGCATACGTCCGGGCTGTCCAGACGCATGCGGTCCGCAGTGGTCACGATGACCGCGTCCTGCGTTTCGGGAACATGGCCCAGGTCCGCTTCGTGCAGCAGCAGCGCGAACAGCTCGGCGTATTCCGCTGCCGTCACCTCGTCCCCGCCCAAAAGCTGCTCCATCTGGCCCAGCAGATCCATCATGTTTTCCCAAGTGGCGTACAGTGCGCGGGCGCGCAGCGGGTCGCCCGCCTGCTCAAACGCGGCGGCCGCCTGTGCGGTGTGCTCCGCGCCGCTGAAAGCATCCAGCAGCAGATACAGCTGCTTGGAGATGCCCGCTGCCGTCTGTCCCCGCGCCGCGTCCAGAAAGCGTTCCACACGGGGCACAACTTCCGCGCGCAGAGCCTCCGCCCGGGCCAGAGCCGCCCTGTCCTCATCCGTCATCTGCGCGCCGAAGCCCGCCGGATTCTTTTCAAAAGGGGCGCGCCAGTCGGCCGCTTTCAGCTGCCAGGTGTAAGCGTAATTTTCCAAAACCGCGATTTCCTCAGGCGCAAACCCGCACAAGTCGGTTTTGAGCAGGCGCAGGAGCGCCTCGGTGGAAAGCCCTTTCGACAGCAGCGACAGCGCCGCCGTAAAAAAAGCGGCCGGCGCAGTGTGCTCGGGGCTGGTGGTCTCGTCTGTGAAATAGGGGATGCCTGCCAGAGCAAATTCATATTGCAGGGGCGCGGCGTATGCGTCCATCTCGCGGCAGATGACCGCAACGCCGCCGTAGCGCAGCCCCCGTTCGCGCACAAGCGCGGCGATGCGGCAGGCTACGGCCTTGCACTCGGCGTAAACACCTGCGGCAGGCGTGACAAAAAAGCCCGCGTGCTCCGGCGCTTCCGGCGCGCCGAAAGCCAGGCATTGGTTGACCGCCGCAAGGCCCGGGGCGTTCTTGTGGCGAAAATCCTCCTGCATCACATGCGGCGCGGCGATCTCCACGCTCTGCTTGCCTGCAATGCGCCGTAGATTCTGCGCCGTTTTTTTCACCGGACTGAACAAGCCAAGGCCCGCTTCGTTGTCCGAAAGGCCGTCGCAGCACAGCGTGACAGTGCATTCCTCAGCCTCCACCAGCTTTTCCAGCATGCGGTATTCCGGTGCAGTAAAGCCGTCGAAATTGTCGATAAAAACGGCTTTGTCCGCCAAAAACGCCGGGTCCAGCCGGAGCGCGGCGGCGGAAATACGGTCCGCCGGGTCCATGGCGGAGCCGGCGATCAACGCCTCATAGGCGGCGAAAATCAATCCCAGCTCGTGCAGCTTGCCGCCGTCCTCGCCCGCGGTGCGGGCCACGTCCAGCAGCGTCTCGGGGCTTGCGCCCGCCGTTTTCAGCTCTTTGATGGCGTCCGCGCACATGCTGCAAAAGCCCGTGCTGCGCCGGTGACGGCGGTAGGCCTGCAGCTCGTCGCCCAGCGTATCCATAGCACGGCGCACCGCAACGGCCCGGGCCGCGTCCGTCAGCGTTTTCACCGCCGCGCCGCCAAAGGTCTTGAGCACCAGCTCAGCAAAGCTGGTAAAGCTGTATACCTCCGCACAGGCGCTGAACGCATCGCCCAAAGAGCGGTACACCATCGTCTCGGCAGAGGAAGAAAACTGTTCCGGCACCAGCAGGATGCTGCGCCGCCGCGCGGCGGCGCGCACCTTCATCTCGGCCAGCACACGGCCTGTTTTGCCCGTGCCTGAAATACCCAATATCAGCCGCAGCACAAAGCTCCGCCCCCTTCTGCAGCAAGCGCTGCCATTGTTTGCTAATCCACAATAAAAAATAGTTACAGGCTATTTTGGGGGCCGTCTCCCGCCCCCGGAGCCATCCACACAAAACAGCCTTCGGCAGTCTTTTATAGTATACCGCATTTGGCCGGCCAAAAAAAGGGCATGCAGGCATTTGGCGGAATGGTACAGAAAAGCGGCGGCAGGAAAAATCCTGCCGCCGCCTGCGGGATATGTGGGCTTTTGAAGCCGCTGTAAGGCTTAGTAGTTCTCGGCCTTGAGCTGGAAATATGCCTTCGGATGCGCGCAGACGGGGCACACCTCGGGAGCATTCTTGCCGATGACGATATGGCCGCAGTTGGAGCACTGCCAGACCATGTCGCCGTCGCGGGAGAACACAAGGCCGCCCTCAACATTCGCCAGCAGCTTGCGGTAGCGGTTTTCGTGCTCACGCTCGATCTTTCCCACTTCTTCAAACAGGAAAGCCAGGTGGTCAAAGCCCTCTTCCTTGGCGTCCTTCGCCATCTGGGCATACATATCGGTCCACTCGTAATTCTCGCCCTCGGCGGCGTCCAGCAGGTTGTCGGCCGTGCCGGGAATGGCGTCACCGTGCAGCGCCTTGAACCACAGCTCGGCGTGCTCCTTCTCATTGGCAGCGGTCTCTTCAAAGATCTTTGCAATCTGAACATAACCGTCTTTGCGCGCCTTGGATGCATAGAACGTGTACTTGTTGCGGGCCTGGCTCTCACCGGCAAACGCGGTCCACAGATTTTTTTCGGTTTTTGTTCCTTTCAGTTCCATCTTATTACGCTCCTTCTTCTATCATGTGATTTTTATGTACAGCCGCAGCGCGGCTTCCGGCAAAATCAGCGCGGACTTACACCTTGCCCGCTTTGGCACACTCCGGGCACAAGCCGCGGAACACAATGTCGTGAGAAACACCGGAGTACCCGGTCTGGCGTGCCACGGCCTCGTCCAGCGCAGCGCTCCCGGACGCGGGTGCGTCTGCGAAACAGCCGCACTGGGTGCATATGATGTGATGGTGTTCCAAAAGCATATGGTCGAACCGGTCTGCGCCGCCGGGCATCTTGATATGCCGCAGCAGGCCATCCTCAGACAGGCTGCCGAGGTTGCGGTATACCGTCGCCTTGCTTACCGTGGGATGGCTGCGCGCCACTTCGGCATAGACCTCCTCCGCTGTGGGATGGTTGGCAAGACGAAACACGGCGTCCAGCACAAGCTGCTTCTGGATGGTGTTGCGTTTTTCCATAATGGGCTCCTTACTTACTCCCTCGTTCAAGGGAAGGATATGGTTCTTTATTGATATTTTATACTATTTAGCACAAAATGTCAAGCAAAACTGCAAATTTATTTTCCGCGCCCGCTTCTCATCCGGCACGCACAGGCGCACGGAAGTAATCCACCTGGAACGTCACGCAGAAGCCCAGCTTTTGGTAGATATGATAAGCGGGTGCGTTGCCGGAATCCACGTCCAGCACTACGCCGTCCCGCATGGCCCGGGCCTCCGCCAGCGCAAGGAGCATCAGCTCCTGCCCCAGCCCCTGGCCGCGCCGTCCGGGCGAAATGCCTACACCATACAAAAACGCCCGGCCGGGATGCTCCCCCAGGTTGATGTGAAACATGCCCACGGGCGCGCCGTCCAGCATGGCCAGATAAGCCGCGCGCTCCGGGTTTTCCACCGATGCCGCCACATAGTTGTCCACATCCGCTTCACCCATATCATTTTCCAGAAACAGGCGGTAGGGTTCCGCGCCGTCCGCGTCCACACGTTGCAGTGCCAACCGTCCTGCAGGCACCGGCGCAGGACCTGTATATTCCATCCGGTATTCCGAATGGCTCCATACACAGCCGGGCGTTGTCTCCAGCACGGCGCGCCCCCCTGCGGAGCGCGGCTCCACCGCAAACAAAAATTCCGGAATGCCCGCTGCCCGGCACCGTGCGGCGGCACGGGCGCACAGCGCCTTGAAGTATCCCCTGCGCCGGTGGGCCGGATGGGTAAAAGCCACCACCTCCGCCTGTTCCCGCGTGGGCAGAAACAATGTCAAAAACGCGGCGGGTGCATCCTCCGGGCCGGGCGCGTCCTGCGGCCACGCCAGATAAAAGCATGGCAGCGCGCGGTCAAAGTTCAGCTCGTTGGACAGCCATGCCCCGTTCTCCAACGCTTCGGGTGCGCAGGCGGCCTGCTCCAGCGCGCGCACCTGTTCCGTCTGACGCGGCGTCAGCACGGCAGTTTCGAATATGTACAAACGCATCCTCCTTTTCCGCCGTCCCCCAAGGGGCGTCAAATAAAAAAGCGCCCGCCCCGGAAGGTCTCCAGCAGGCGGGCGCTGCACAGCGCATTATTCGGGCTTCTGAGGCTGGGCGGCGGGACGTACCGTAGCTTTTTTACCGCTTTGGCGCAGCGTGGAGCGCACGGTCTTTACCTCCGTCATACTCTTGGCAAGCTGCTCCTCGGTATGGCGCAGCATGTTTTCGCAGTAATTGGTAACCGTGGTGCGCATCTCGCGGCTCTGGCTCTGGGCGCTGGTCAGAATCTCTGTAGCCTTCTGCTGGGCGGCCTTTACGATGGCCTCCTGGGCCACCATGGCGCGGGCGCGGTCCTCCGCGCGCTTGACAATGGCTTCAGCTTCCTTCTTCGCGCTTTCCACGATATCCGCACGGTCCTGTACAATGGCCTTGGCCTGGCGGATCTCCGCAGGCATGTTCAAGCGGATATCGTCGATGATATCGCGCACCTTCTCCACATCCACCATGCGCTTGCCGCCGGTGAAGGGCAGATTGACGGCCTCCTCCAGCGTTTCATCCATTACATCCAGCAATTCGTCGATGTTCATAATGGTCACTCCTTTGCTCGCCCCTGTGTGAGGCGTTCTACGATGTCTTTACAAATGCCGTCCGGCAGGAAATCGGTGACGTCGCCGCCAAAGCTGGCCACCTGACGCACCATGCTGGACGAAAGGTACATATATTCCGGATCGGTGATGACGAACATGGTCTCCAGCTCCGGGTTGAGCTTTTTGTTGGTGAGCGCCTGCTGGAATTCAAACTCAAAATCCGTTACGGCGCGCAGGCCCTTGATGATGGTGCAAGCGCCGACATTGTGGGCATATTCGGCCAGCAGGCCGGTGTAGACGTCCACTTTCACATTCGGGATATGCCCTGTGACGCGCCGCAGAAAATCCGCGCGCTCCTGCGCCGTGAAGGACGGCGTTTTATTGGGGTTCACCATCACCAGCACCGTCACCGCGTCAAACAGTTTTGCGCTGCGCTCGATGATATTTAAATGGCCTTTGGTAACGGGGTCGAAGCTGCCGGGGCAGATGGCGATGCGCATGCGCACGCCCTCCTTTTCTGTGAATTGCAGAGCGCTCAGAACTCCGCGTCGGCCTCGTAGCGCGCCAGCGCCACTGTGCCGTATTTGTATTGTTTTCTCAGCGTCAGCGTGCCGCAGCGCTCGGGCAGGGGCGCGCCGTGCTCCGTTTCCGCCAGCACCGTCCCGCCCGGAGCCGTCACGGCCGCCACAGCAGGCAGCAGCGCGGCTACGGTACCCTGACGGTACGGCGGGTCCAGCAGCACAAGATCGAACCGTTCCCGGCATGCGGCCAGATACATCTCTGCGGCCGTTTCCGCCACGCTGGCTTTTTCAAACAGGCCGGCGGCCTTCAGGTTTTGCCGCACCACCGCACAGGCCTCCCGGCTGCTGTCGATAAACACACAGCGCGCAGCACCGCGGCTGAGCGCCTCGATGCCAAGCTGGCCCGAACCCGCAAACAGGTCCAGCACACGGGCGCCCGCCAAAAGGAACTGGACGGCGCTGAACATGCCCTCCTTGACACGGTCCACCGTGGGCCGTGTGATCTCTTCACCGGGCAGCGCGGCCAGCCTTGTGCCGCGCGCGGTACCGGAAATAACGCGCATCTCATTCTCCTTATACGCACGGGCGGCCTTGCCGCCGCACCGCACATCCTTTCTTTCCGCCTTTTGCGGCCGCTGCGCGGGCAAGTGCGGGACAAGCCTTGATTTCTTTACTCATTATCGCCGTTTGCAGGCATTTTGTCAACTTCCTGCCGGTTACAGAATTGCTCTTTTCCAACGTGCCGCTCCGTGCTTCTTTACGTCTCGGCGGAAGGCTGCTCCGGCTGCGGGTGAAAATGGGCATACACGGCCCGCGCCGCCGCCCTGCTTACGCCTTTGGCCCCGGCAAGCTGTTCCTCGCTGGCCTCCTTAACGGCAGACACCGTTTTGAAATGGGCCATCAGCGCGCGGCTGGTGGCCGGGCCGACGCCCGGCACGCTTTGCAGCGTGGAAGAATAGGCGCGGCTTTTCTGCATGCGCCTGCGGTAATCGTTGGCCCAGCGGTGCGTCTCGTCCTGAATGGACGTCACAAACGTGAATACGCCCCTGTGCATGGCCAGCATGATCTCTCCGCCTGCGGCGCTCACAAGGCCCCGCGTGCGGTGCTTGTCGTCCTTCACCATACCGAACATGGGAACATCTGCAAGCTGTGTGCCCGCCAGCGCGGCCTGCACGGCGCTTACCTGCCCTCGCCCGCCGTCGATGAGCAGCAGGTCCGGCTTTATGCCGAACTGCCCTTTTGCGCCCTTTTCGTATTCGGCGGCGCGGCGCGCCAGCGTTTCGGCCATGGAAGCATAATCGTCCGTACCCGCCACGGTGTTCATCTTGAAGCGGCGGTAGCCCGCTTTTTTGGGTTTTCCGTCCTCAAACACCACCATACCCGCCACGCTTGTGCCGTCGCCCCAGTTGGAGATGTCGTAGCTCTCGATGATCCTGGGCGGCTCTTTCAGGCCCAGCAGCACGGCCAATTCGTCCAGATGTTTCTGTTCGCGGGCATAGCGTCCGCTCTCCCGTGCCAAACGTTCCACGGCATTGGTGCGCGCCATCTCCACCAGACGGGCGGTATCGCCCCGCTGAGGCACATACAGCCGCACCTTGCTGCCCCGCGTCTCGCCCAGCAGGCGCGCAAGCTCGCCCGAACCCGCGGGCAGCTCATCCACGGCAATGCTCTTCGGGATGAACTCGTTGTCCTCCAGATAATAGCGGGGCAGAAACTCTTCCCGCAGGGCGGGGATGTCTTGGGTGTCGTGAAACAAAAACTCCCTTTTGTCCACCAGACGTCCCTCTCGGAAACGCAGAATGGCCGCGCATACAGCCGACGCGGTGCCCGCGAAGGCCACCACATCCTGCTCGTCCACCTCGCTGCGCACCACCTTCTGGCCCCGGCTCACCTTTTCAATGGCTGCGATCTGATCCCGGATGAGCGCTGCACGTTCGAAATCCAGCCGTTCGGCTGCATCGGCCATGCGCTCGCGCAGCAGCTTGAGGATCTCCCCCTGGCCGCGCCGTATCATATGCACGGCACTCTGCACAGCTTCATTGTAGTCCTCCCGGGAGATTTTTCCGCTGCACACGGCCATGCATCGGCCGATGTGCGCGTTCAGGCAGGGACGGCCTTTGCCGATATCCTGGGGGAATTTTTTGCTGCAGCGCGGCAGGCGGAACACATTGCATGCGGTCTCCACCATTTCGCGCACGGCAAAGCTGGAGGTATACGGGCCGATGTAATCGGCATTGTCGTCGTCCTTTTGCAGCGCGGCCGAAATGCGCGGGTATGCTTCCCTTGTCACCTTCACATAGCTGTATCCCTTGTCGTCCTTCAATAAAATATTGTACTTGGGCTTATGCTGCTTGATCTGGCTGCATTCCAACACCAGTGCCTCGAACTCGCTCTGCGTGACGATCACATCGAACTCAAAAGCGTTCTGGATCATTTTCGTCACCTTGGCGTCATGCGGCACGCCCTCGCGGAAATACTGCGAGACACGCGTGCGCAGACGCTTGGCCTTGCCGATATAGATGATCTCGCCGGTCTTGTCGCGGATGATATACACTCCCGGCAAAAGCGGCAGCATTTTTGCTTTTTCCCAAAGCTCACGCTTCGTCATGCGCGGCCTCCTTTTTTACATTGCTGACAAATACTCTGCGGATAGCTTGCCCCGTGCGCCGCAAAAAAATATGCGCCGCCCAACGGGCGGCGCACCTCACGCAAGGAAATTTATTCGCTGAAACCAGACTTCACCGGCTTGATCCGTCGGCCTTGCGCCGCGCGCGAAACCGCTTACGCGCACGGCGCGCAACGATTCCGAATGAAAAGGGAATCCGCCCTTTTAGAGGCGTTCGTCGTGCGGCCTGCGCTTTGCTGCACAAAACTGCATGACTTCGCCGTCGGCTTTCCCCGTTTCACTTATTCACTGAACCCGGAATTCACCAGTTTGATCAGGCCTTCGACAGCGGCCTGCTCGTCCGCGCCGTCAGCGATGATGCGAATCGTCGTACCGCCCACGATCCCCAGGGACAAAACGCCCAGCAGGCTTTTCGCGTTCACACGGCGCTCTTCCTTCTCCACCCAGATGGAGGATTTGAACTCATTGGCTTTCTGGATAAAAAACGTTGCGGGACGTGCGTGCAGACCAACCTGATTCTCCACGGTAACTTCTTTCACAAACATAACGAAACGCTCCTATTGTTTAATATTACTTAAAAAATACCAAACCCAACTTACCTTTGCACCTATTTTATACCAAATACCCGAGTTGCGTCAACAACTTTGGGTGCTTTGCACAATTTTCTGCAACAATGACACAAACAGCCGACCCGCCTTCCCCTTTCTTTGGCTATAATCACCAATTAGTTTTCAACATAGTCGGCGCATTATACAAAACGCTGAAGTTTTATTTATCTATTTTCGCCATTGACTTTTCTTCGTATTTCTCGTATAGATCCGGACGGCGGGTGCGCGTGCGCTCCAGTGCCTGTTCATGCCGCCATTTTGCGATGTTTGCATGGTGGCCTGAAAGCAGGATCTCCGGCACGCGGCGGCCGTTCCATTCCTCCGGGCGGCTGTACTGGGGATACTCAAGCAAGCCGCTGTAATGGCTCTCCTCCTCGTAGCCTTCCGGGCTGGAAAGCACGCCCGGGCACAGGCGGCACACGCTGTCCGCCACCACCAGCGCCGCAAGCTCGCCGCCCGTGAGCACGTAATCTCCAATCGAGATCTCTTCGTCCGCCAGCGCCTCAATGACGCGCTCGTCGATGCCCTCGTAATGGCCGCACACCAGCAGGAGGCTGTCCTTTTGGGCAAGCTGCTTGCACTTTTCCTCTGTAAGCGGCGTGCCCGCAGCCGTCATAAAAACAACGTGGGGCCGCGCATGGCCCGCTTCCTCCATCTGGCGGATGACATCCACACAGCAGTCGTAAATGGGCTGCGCCTGCATCACCATACCCGGCCCGCCTCCGTAGGGGTAGTCGTCCACCTGCTTCTGCCGGTTCGTCGTGTAGTCCCGGATCTGATGGCAGGCAAGCTCGATGTACCCGCGCTGGCGCGCACGGCCGATGATGCTTTCACTCAAAACGCGCTCACACATCTCGGGAAACAGCGTGGCGATATCAATCCGCATCGTCATTTCCCCCATCGTTTGTGAACATGCCCGGGATGGGGCGCACCGTCACCACGCCCTGCTCCGGCGAAAGCGTATCCAGAAATTCCGGCACGGCGGGGAAGAGGAACGTCTCGCCCCCGCTGTTTTCCACCGTGTAAACGTCAATGGCTGCCGGATGCTCCACCGCAGTGATCACACCGTATTCCACGCCGGTATCCGCGTCCTTCACCGTGCAGCCCACGATGTCCTGCACAAAATAGCGTCCCTCCGGCAATTTAACGTCCGCGCGGGAAAAATATGCCACCTTGCGGATGTACGGCCGTGCCGCGTCGATGCTGTCCACACCCTTCAGCTTCACAAGGCACATCCCCTTGTGCGCACGCACAGCCTCCACCTTCGTCTCCCGGCCGCCCTCGGGCGTAAAGAACAAGCGCGGCAGCGCGGCCACGAACTCTGGTCCGTCGCACCATGGGTACAGCTTCAGCTCACCCATCACGCCGTGTGTGGTGACGAATTCGCCCGCTTCGATAAATTGTTTCATTTTGAAAACCTCCTTGACGCGCCGCGCTCATTCGATGATCACGCCCAGCAGTTTGGCCAGTTCACAGGCCTGCACCGGCGTCACCTTCGCGCCGCGCAGCTCTTCCTCGCCGGAAAAGCCCGCGCCCTCGATATCACAGGTCGTCAGATCCTGTCCGTTCAGACTGGTGTGCAAAAACTCCGCCTGTACCAGGCAGCAATCCTGAAAGCGGAACACACTGCGCCGCTTTACATCCCAAAACACGGCGCTCCGCAGATTGTCTTTGCGGAAGATCACGTTTTTGAACACAGCTTCGCTGAACACAGCGCCCTCCGCGACGCATTCCTCAAGCGTCACATCGGAAAGCACGGCTGCCGCAAAATTCACCCCCGAGAGCTTACACCCCCGCAGGCGCACCTTCTGGAGCGTAGCCTCCAGCAGCTTTGCTCCGGAAAGATCGCAGTTTTCAAACACCGCGTTCTGGAACCACGCGCCCGAAAGCGCCGCCCCGGTGAAGCGGCAGTTCGTAAATATGCACGCCTTGTATTCCGTCTTTTCCAGCTGGTGTCCCGCCGCGCTGCCGCCCGCGAAGGCGTAACCGTACACCGGCTCCTCATAAGCCGCCGCCATAGCCAGCGCTTCTTCCAGCGGGATCGCCGTCTCCATTTCCCGGGGCAGGACAGGCTCCATGATACGCATACCGCGCCCTCCTTCCCGCTTCAAAAATCAAGCCGGAAGCGGCTGCCTCCGGCTTGATGCTGCATTGTTCCGCCGCCTGCGCACGTACGGCGCAGGCAGGCTTATCGTCCTTGCTCCTCAGCGGATATGGGGCTTAACAGGCTTTTTCGCCAGCAGCAGGCCGACGACACTGAAGACGATCGCCGTGACGGAGACCACGGTGCCGACGATGCCAAGCACAAAACCTACGATACGAAATGCGCTTCCTCTTTTCATGTGCGCCAACTCCTTTCCGCAGGATGGGCGGCGCTGTGCCGCCTATCGGTGTTGTCGTTATCAGTATACTATATTTTTCACGCGCTTGCAAGAAATTCCTGTTTTTTGCGCAAACAGGCGCATTTGTGCTTTTTGTATATAATATTCGCTAACATTCATTATTATTTTATTTATTTCACCGTATTCCTGTGTTATAATAAAAACAGGGAAAGTTTTCCTTCACCGTTTTTGAAAGGAGATGTTTTGTATGTCACGGCACTATGTCATCACCATCAGCCGCCAGTTCGGAACGGGAGGGCGCGCGATCGGAAAAGCGCTGGGCGCCGCCTTGGGGGTGCCCGTATATGACCGGGAGCTGCTGGAAGAGGCCGCCCGGACATACTGCATCCCCGTGAGCGTGATGGAGCGCAATGACGAGACCGCGCCCAGCCGCGTGCTGGAATCTTTTGCGCTGAGCGCCCCGTCCCTGAGCATGCTGACCGGCGCGGTGGATTATTCCACCATCGTCACCTCAGACACCACCTTTGCCTGGCAGTCCGCCACCATCCGCCGGCTGGCCAAAGAAGGTCCGTGCGTTATCATCGGCCGGTGCGCGGACCATGTGCTGCGCGGCACGCCGGGTGTGGTCTCGCTGTTCCTTTATGCCGATTACGAGGCCCGCGTGGACCACATCACCCAGAAATACCAGCTCTCCCGCGGGGACGCCACCATTCTTATCGACGAAACAGAAAAAGAGCGTGCCCGCTACTACAAGCGCCACACAGGGCAGGAATTCGCCCGCATGGAAAATTACGACCTCTGCCTGAACACAGCCAGCGTCAACCGCGAAATGGCGATTCTGCTGCTGAAAGCCTTTGTCGAAAATCAGGAAAACTGACGTCTTTCGTCATTTTCTTTTCCCTCCTCATTCTCCCACGGTAAAAGAGGCGCGGCATGCAATGCA
>NZ_JAFOIN010000071.1:0-7367 GCF_017421385.1 Ruthenibacterium sp.
CAGCCGGGGCCGGGGCAGCTGCGGGAGCCGGAGCTGCAGCAACAGGCGCGGCAGCGGCGCCGCTGGCGGTCTCTTCCACAGTAACGTTATAAGCGGTGCCGTTTACGGTGATATTGAAAGTTTTCATGGGATATCCTCCTGTTTATTATCTTTACTATTTCAATTACAGAGACATGTTGCCGTGTTTCTTCGGCAGACGCTGGGTGCGCTTGGTGGAAAGCATATCCAGCGCGGATACAACGGCGGCGCGCACGCCTGCGGCGGGCACTGCCATATCGGCCAGGCCGGCTTCCACGGCAGCGGCGGCGCTGCACACATCGGCAGCATACCGGGCGGCCAGCTTCGCGGTATCGGCCGCGATGTTGGTGCCGTTCTCCAGCTCATCCTTGTATAGAACGGTAACGGCTGCCTTCGGGTCGAGCGGGGCCACGGTGCAGCCCTCGACAGCGATCGTCAGGTCCGCGTTTGCCAGCGCGGTATACGCAACGCCCACGGCCTTGCCCGTGATGACAGCCACCTTCGCGGTGGTAGCGTCGGCGTAAGTACCTGCCAGACGCGCAGCTTCGCGCAGGCCGCCCGCCATATCATCGGAAGCGCTCTTTACAAAGCCGTCGGTATTTACAAGCGTGACAACCGGAATGCTGAACGCATCGCACAGACGTACAAAACGCGCGGCCTTGGACACGCAATTGCGGCACAGCACATCCTCGGCGCCCTTGGTGGCGACAATGCCCACCACATTGCCCGCCACCGTCGCCAGCGCGGTGTAAACGGTTTTGCCATAGCCCGCATACAGCTCGACTGCGCTGTTTGCGTCCGCGATGCTGGCTGCGGCTTCCACCGGGCAGTATTTCGCCAGGTTCAGCGTGCCCGCAGGAGCGGACGGCTCAAACACGGCGGGGCCGGCCAGATTGTTGGCAGGCAGCAGGCCCACCAGTTCGGCCGCCTTGGCAGCGGCCTCCTCGGCGCTGTCCACGACAATGGCCGCAACGCCCGCCTTGGCGGCAAACTCGGCGCTGCCCGCGCCCTCCAGCTTATCGCCTGCGGCGGCAGAGGTAAACGGAGCCGTCAAAAACAGCTCGCCCTCCTTGCTTACAATGCACACATCGGCAGCGGCAGCGGCCAGAGCGGAGCCCGCACCGCACACGCCGGTGACAACGGCGATCTGAGGCACAACGCCGGAGACCTTTGCCACGGCGGCGGCAACAGCCGCGCTGCCGGAAAGCGCCGCAAGGCCCTCTTCCAGCTTCGCGCCCACGGAGTTATAGAACGTTACGACGGGGTTGCCCGTTTTCGCGGCCATATCCAGAACTTTGACGACCTTCTCGGTGTCTTTTTCGGCCACGGCCGCGCCTGTCTGGCACACGGCGTAAACGGGGGTGCCGTTCGCGCTGCCAAACGCAGCGGTGACAGCGCCATCCGCGTAAAGCGCGCTGTAAGCGCCTTCGTCGAAGAATTTGGCAAGCACATCCTTGCCGGTTGTTGCGATAGCCATTAACAGCCCTCCTGCATTTTAAAAAAATTCCGAAATTAATATCATTATACTATTTTGACAAATCAATAACAAGTGTTTCTGTTATGATTTCCGTAAAATTATTCGCAAGTATGGAAAATACTGCCGTTGGGAACATCGCCCTGCGCTTCCGGGAAGAAAACGTTCTTCCATTCGGCAAGCTTTTCGTCCTCCCCGTTTACCCGGAAGGACGTGGCCCCGGCGTGTTCGCCTGCGGCCACACAGGCGCGCACCGCGCCGTCCACAAACATTTTTTCCTCCACGCCGCACTCCAGCACCTGCGTCACCGCGCCGTCCACACGGTACAGCATGTGGCCCAGATATTTGGGACCGTCCATTACGACATATCCCTCCACTTCTCCCTCGAAGCGGCCGTTGTTCAAAAGATCGATCACATCATATTCCCGGATGGGGCGCATTGCGATCATCCTCTGTTCCCTCCCCGTTTTTTTCTTGCCGCCACAGCGCCCTTGGGCGCGCGCGGGCCGTGAGGCCC
The DNA here is from genome assembly GCF_017421385.1 of Ruthenibacterium sp. Lineage (NCBI taxonomy): Bacteria > Bacillati > Bacillota > Clostridia > Eubacteriales > Oscillospiraceae > Ruthenibacterium > Ruthenibacterium sp. The sequence continues at coordinate 2,010 of NZ_JAFOIN010000071.1, forward strand.
AGCCGCGGTGCGGCGCGCGGCGTTGGCCGCCGTATTTTTCGCAATGGTGGCCGTGGCCTTCCCGCGGGAGGCGGCCGTGCGCAGCGCCGCCACCTCCTGGCTTGTCAGCTCCCGGTACTGGCCTGGCTGCAGCATGCCCAGCTTTACCGCGCCCAGCGCCGAACGGCGCAACCGGATGACATCCAGGCCCACGGCTTCGCACATACGGCGGATCTGGCGGTTTTTTCCCTCACGGATGGTCATTTCCAGCACTGTCCGCTCCGGTTCGTCTGTCACCACATGGATGGCGGCGGGCAGCGTTTTGCTTCCGTCGTCCAGCACAACGCCGTCCGTCAGCGCAATGATCTGCTCCTCGGTTGCGTGGGGGCGCACCGTCACGCGGTACAGCTTGGACACTCCATGGCTGGGGTGCGTGAGCAGATTGGCAAAATCACCATCATTCGTCAGCAGCAGCAGCCCCTCGCTGTCCTTGTCCAGACGCCCCACCGGGTACACCCGAACGGGCACGTCCGCAATCAGGTCCATTACCGTTTTGCGCCCGCGCTCATCGTTCGTGGTGGTGATGTAGCCCCGGGGCTTATACATCATATAATAATATTTCTCCGACTTCTTCGGCACATAGACCTTCTGTCCGTCTACAGTGAGCAGGTCTTTCAGCGTGTCCATTTTATCGCCCACTGTGACGGGCCTGCCGTTCAGCTTCACGCGGCCCTCACGGATGAGCTGTTCTGCGGCCCGGCGTGAGCATACGCCCTGCTCGGCCAGCACTTTCTGGATTCTTACGTCGCGCATGGTCTCTCCTTTTCTTTCCCCTGTCTGATCATTTTCCCGATGCAGCCCGGCCACAAAAAACGGCGGAGCCAGGGCGCGCGCGGGCCGGACAGCATGGCGCGTCCGGCCGCACGGCATGCCCGCGCCGCCGCGTTATTCCGCCGCCGGGGCCGCAGGCCGGGCTTCGCCCTGCGCCTGCTGCTCCTTCTGTTTGTTGTTGAACAGCGCCGTGATCTTATCAACCATGTCCGGCAGCATACCAATGGCGCGGTCTACACTGTTGGAGGTATCGGCAAGCTGCAGCATGCGCACGCTGCCGTCTTTTACCACCAGGAAAGCCACGGGCTGGATGGACACACCCGCACCGCCGCCGCCGCCGAACAGGTCCTTCGTCGTCTTGCTGGGAAAATCCGCGCCGCCGGAAGCGAACCCGAACGTCACCTTTGAAATGGGCAGCACCAGTGTGCCGTCCGCCATATTGATGGGATTTCCGATGATGGTATTGGAATCCACCATGCTCTTTATTTTTTCCAGGGTCACATCCATCAGGCCCTCAATGGGATGCTGGCTCATGCTGAATACCTCCGTTTGTTTTTGATGGCTCCGCAATGATATCAATTGGTTCGGCGCACAGCAGCCGCCTGCCGCAGCCTCTAAAGCACATGTTCATTCTTCAGCTGCACAAGCGCGTAAAGCGCCGCTGTTATCATTATAATCGGTGATGCGCCTATTTTACAAGAGAAATATGGCCCGGCCGTGATCTCTCCGGTAAAATCAGCCAAAATGCGCACCTGCCTGAAGCTCAGGTTGAAAAAATTTTGCAGCGCGGCGGCAGCTCCGCCCACCCATGCCTGCGCTCTGCCATAGGCGGCAGCCGTCTGCGCCGCATCGTCCCTGTGTATGGGCAGGATAAAAATAATGCCTGTAAAATGCAGTGCCCGGAACACGCGGCGCATGAATGCACCGGCGGCGGAAAGGATGCCCTGCACCTTTTCAAACGTCATATGAAGCTTCGGCTCCGGCTTAGCCGGCTGCTCCTTCGGGGCACTTTCCGGCCGCGGCGGCGTTTTCTTTTTCTTCCGGTCCGCCTTTTCCTTCATGGGATACAGGCGGAAACTGAAAATGCCCAATAGTTTCAGCCTGGCCGTAAACTCTCCCTGCTTATACTCCACCGCCACAGCCGCCGGAACAATAAGCAGAACCGCAAGCAGCGCCAAAAGCCCCAGGACCACCCAAAGCAGCACCATCAGAAACGTGTGCATCACACATCCCCTTCCGGTGCAAACGCCTGTGCGCCGTCCGCGTCCTCATCGCCGGAATACGCAGCCTCCCCCGCGGCCTCTTCCATTTCCGCATAGTCGTCACCGTGCAGCGGCGGCAGCTCAGCCAGCGAGGCGATGCCGAACGTACGCAGGAATACATCCGTCGTGCGGAAAGACACCGGCCGTCCGGGCAGGTCCAGCCGTCCGGCTTCCTCGATCAGCCCTTTCTGCACCAGCGTCTGCACTGTGGACGAAGAATCCACGCCCCGCACCTGCTCGATAAAGGAGCGGGACACCGGCTGATTGTACGCAATAATGGCCAGGACTTCCAGCGCAGCCGGAGAAAGCGGCGTGTTGCGCCGCGTGTCCATAATATCTTTGATATACGGCGCATAAGCCGTTTTGGTGGCAAGCTGCCAGCAGTCCTCCAGCTGGAGCAGCACAAGACCGCGGTCTTCGGCCTCGTAATCGTCCCGCAAGGAAAGAAGAAGGCGCGATACCGCGTCCTCCTCCACCCCCAGCACGCCCGCCAGGCGTTCCGCCGTGACAGGCTCGGCATGAGCGAACAGCATGGCCTCTACCGCGGCCTTGGTTTGTTTCAGATCCATTTTAATCCTCTCCCGCTTCTCTGGCAGTCTTAAGGGGGCGTATGCCGTTACATTTTACGCCCGGTGCGTACGGTGAGCGATTCGTCGTCCGCGATGGCGATGCGTCCGGCGCGCACCAGTTCCAGAACCGCGAGGAACGTAGCCACGGTCTGGCTGCGCCCCCCCTCCTTGACGAACAGCTGGCGAAGCCGCCTGACACGGCCTGTCATCAAGCCGCGCAGCACATGTATGATACGTGAGGTGACGGAAACGAAAGGCGCGGTGGTAAGCGGTTCGAACTGCTCCTGACGGGGCGGCTGCTTCTGACGGCTGCGTCCCTGCAGGGCGTTGTACGCTTCCTCCAGCAGATATACATCGTGACGCAGGCGGTACTCGGTATCCAGCTCGACCTCGGCCGGTTCACGCACCACGGTATATACGCCTTCGGCCATGCTGCGCAGCTGCGCAGCCACCTCCTTACAGGCGCTGTATTCCACCAGCATACCGGTGAGTTCTTCCTTCATGCGCTCGGCTTCTTCGCTCTTGGGCAGCAAAAAATACGACTTCATCTGCACCAGACGGGCGGCCATCTCGATAAATTCGCTTGCACTCTCCATCTGGTAAACAGGCAGGCCGTTCACCATCGAAACGTACTGGTCGATCAGGGCCACAATCTCGATGTCATAAATATTCATTTTGTTTTTGGAGACGAGGTACAGCAGCAGGTCCAGCGGCCCCTCAAAATCTTCCAGCTTAAAAGTAATCGTCTGTTCCATCCGGCAGGGTGATTCTCCTTTTCAAAGCGCTGTTCAAAGCACGGCGCGCAGAATGGCCTCGATAAATCCCGTGGCCGACACCAGCAGGTTCCACACAAAATTTGTGGCAACGCGCAGAGGCGTGTCCAGCCAGCCCAGCATCAAAACCGCGAACAGCCCCACCATGATATACCGTTCATAGCGCATCAGCCCGAAATAGGCCCCGCGCGGCAGGAACACCGTTGCAATGCGTGAGCCGTCCAGGGGCGGCACAGGCATCAGGTTAAACACGGCCAGCGTGATATTCGTCCACACCATCTGGAACAGCACCGCGGATACGAATATCCAGCCCTGCGTGCCGGGTGCGAGGTAGTACACCAGCTTGTAAAAGATCATACACAAAAAGGCCAGCAGCAGATTCGATGCCGGGCCTGCGGCAGCGGAGAGCGCCATATCCCTGCGGGGATGCCGGAAATTCGTTGCCGCCGCGATAGGCACGGGCTTGGCCCAGCCGAAGCCGACAAAGATCATGCAAAGCGCACCCAGAAAATCAAAATGGCGCAGCGGGTTCAGCGACAAACGGCCATAGCGCTTGGCTGTAGGGTCTCCCAGCTTGTCCGACGCCCACGCATGGGCGGATTCATGCACGGGGATCGCGGTGAGCAGCGCGACAGCGCGGGCCACATAGGTGGCAAGCAGGTCCCAATTCACGCGATGTCTCTCCCCTTCCGGCCGCGGCGCACAGCAGGCGCGTTCTGCGGCGTAAACTTTATCCAACGGATATTATATGATACCATTTTTCCGATGGGAACACAAGTACGCAGACGCCGTCTGCATTCCCGGTTCATGAGATATCGCCTTTCCATCGAAACCGAAACATCTTCGGCCCGTCCCTTGCAGCGAAGAACGGCGGGCGGTATACTTATTTTACGAATTCGCTCGCTCCCGCCAAACCAGGCTTGACCTGACAAAGGAGGAAAAGCAATGTCAAAATGCGCAAAATTCACGCTGTCTTTCAATCTTGATTTCACAAATGAAGAGTGAATCGCGATGTTTCAATTCTACCAAAACGCTTTCCATGCCCGAAAAACCTATGAAGGTACTCCTCCGGATAGCGATGATATCCATATCATGATGGATATTTACGGCGTTGAGAACCTTATCGGGCCCGGTGTAGCGCCCGGCAGCGGGAATTCCATATGCTGCGAGATTCGTTTTACGGATGAAAATGAATTTTGCAGAGCGTACGGCATATTAACACAGGAAAGCAAAAGCCATTCACTGGAAGGGCCGTTTCCCTGGGCGGCTAGATCGGGCCTTGTCGAAGATAAGTTCGGTGTCGGCTGGGCTCTTTATTACAACAAGTGAGTTTGTGCTTTTCCTCGCGCGGCCTTTCATTTTACGAAAACCGGCTGTTTAAAATATCTCTGATTTATTTTTGAAAAAAACTTGCTTTTTGCCGGATTATTTGATATTATATTCTAGCGACTTGAAAAGAGGAGGTGCAGTAAATGGCAAAATGTGATTGCTGTGGGAAAGGCGTGACCTTTGGTATCAAGGTGTCCCACTCGCACAGACGTGCAAACAGAGCTTGGAAGCCCAACGTAAAAAGAGTGAAAGCTGTGGTTGACGGTTCTCCCCGTTATATCCACGCCTGCACCCGCTGCCTGCGTTCGGGTAAAGTTACCCGCGCTGTCTGATAGCGAACAACTGCACCCCGCACACATCCGTGTGCGGGGATTTTTTGTTATACCATGACGCCGCGAAGATGCCTCAACAAAACCGCACCGGCTGCAGTTTTGCATGGTTCAATGTTTTCAAAGCTCTGTGCGCCAGCACAGGGGCGTGTGCCCTGCACACGCGCGGCCGCGCAAGCGGCAGCTTTGAGGTTATTATACCATGACGCCGCAAAGCGGCCTCAACAAAACCGCACCTGCTGCGGTTTTGCATGGTTCAATGTTTTCAAAGCTCTGTGCGCCAGCA